>JAQTZX010000147.1 GCA_028687525.1 Candidatus Omnitrophota bacterium | reverse complement strand
CCTATATAATAAGCGCTTTTCATCATTTTCTCTTGCGCGAAAGATTCTTTGTTTGAGTAAGTTAGGGATTATTGTACAGCAGAATTGTAAGAATTGCAAGTTAAAAAGGAAATAAACTACGCACTGCTTATGCAGACCCGGTTCCTGCCCGTCTTTTTCGCCTGATAAAGGGCTTCATCCGCCCTAACAAGCAGGTTTTGGCCGTCCGGCCCGTGTTCCGGAAACATTGAGATACCTATGCTTATAGTAACCTGCAGCTCCTCATCATACGCCCGGATAAGTTTATTTTCTATAGAAGAACGGATACGCTCTGCAACGGCATATGCCTCTTCTTTTGCGGTTTCCGCCAGGAAAACCGAGAATTCTTCTCCTCCGTAACGGCCGACAAGATCGATCTGGCGGATAGAGTCTTTTATTGCTTTCGCCACTTCCTTCAGTATGACCTCTCCCACCATGTGCCCGTAATGGTCGTTTATCTTCTTAAAATGGTCAATATCCAGCATAAAACAGGAAAGCTTGTAATTAAATTTCCGGGAACGCTCTATCTCTTCCGTAAACCGTTCCAGCCAGTATCTCCGGCTTAACACATTAGTCAGGGAATCGGTAATGACCAACTCCTGTACTTTTGCGTAGAGAATGGCCCGTTTAAGGCCGAGCAGGAATTGATGCGCGAGGATGTGGAATTTATCCCGGTCTTCATCCCTGAGCCCTTCACAAACAAGATACCCGATAATTTTTTTTCCTACTTCCAGAGGCAATACATCACCGTATTCACGCTCCTGTTCGGAAATCTCTCCTTTGACAAAACGGCAGTTTTTCACCCGGATGTATTTATGCACCAAACCGTCAAAATAACTGAAGATACCGGTTTCATCCAGAGATTTACATATCTGTTTCGTGATATCATACAGGGCGATGGTTTCATCAAGTTCATTCTGCAGAGCGTTTTTTTCTTTTTTGAAGGTTTTATTTACCGAACGCACGCTGTTATATTCGGATTGGAGGTTCAAAAAGGACGTTTCTAATTTTTCGTACCCGAGGCGCATCCCGTATTTTACGGCCACGGAGAGCAAAAAAGTAAAAATCACAATAAGAAATATTCCCGCGTATATTATGAACATTGTGAGACCCGGTTCCTGCCGCCCTGTTTTGCCGCATACATGGCTTTGTCGGCTTTTATGACCAACTCGGCTTCATCCCTGGCATCCTGGAGAAACGAAGCCACCCCGATGGAAACAGTGACTTTGGTCTCCTGCCCCCGTAAAACGATGGATTGCTCTTCAATGTTTTTGCGCAGTCTTTCGGCTAAGGATACCGCTTCTTCTTTGGCGCGCTCGGATAAGATCACACAAAACTCTTCGCCTCCAAAACGCCCTATCAAAGCGGTTTCCTCCTTTAAAAAATCAACTATGGCACGGCTGATTGCTCCCAGGACTATATCTCCCGCGGGATGCCCGAACCGGTCGTTATACAGCTTGAACCGGTCGATGTCGATCATAAGGAGAGAGAATATTTTTTTCTGCCTCAGCCCCCTTTTG
The DNA here is from genome assembly GCA_028687525.1 of Candidatus Omnitrophota bacterium. Lineage (GTDB taxonomy): Bacteria > Omnitrophota > Gorgyraeia > Gygaellales > Profunditerraquicolaceae > JAQTZX01. Next base: position 2,469 of record JAQTZX010000147.1, on the reverse strand, counting down.
CATTCTTCTTTTAAACGGTCGAAAAAATACCCTTTAGCGAATAAACCCGTCAGTCCGTCGTGTATGGCCAGTTCCTTGGTCTTCTCAAAAAGTTCGTTATTTTCCAGCGCCACCGCGCCGATATCGGCTATAGCCATCAAAAAACGAAGGTCATCAAGAGAATAAAAATTCGGGAGGGGATTATCCAGCCGCAAAATTCCCACCAAGGAGTGTCCCGCCGCCAATGGGACACTGATCAAAGAACCAAGCGGCCTGCTTTCGGAATCCTCACGTTTTTCCGGGTCGAAACGAAAATCTTTTTTTGCGTCCTCCACCCATAAACAATTCATATGCCGCAAAACCCAGTGATCAAACATGTCGCCGGCTTTCGGCTTGATAATCAGCCGCTTGTCCTCTTTCTTTGTTTTATAAAGGGTCAACCGCCGCTCCTGATTGTCAAAGAGATATAAAAAACAGTTCCCCCGGCTGTTGGCGATGCTTGAAAAAGCGATGCTGACCAGGTTATCCACGGTTGAATCCAGGTCAAAGTTTTTATTTATCTTTTCAATGATATCTTTCAGATGGTTGTACCGGCTTATCTTCTCTCTCAAGCCGTTCCTATTCTTGTCCTCCCGGATATTTTCATTCCTGAGTATATTTATCTTTTCCTGCATATTCTGCGCCAAAAACCGGATATGGCGGATACTGGCCGAAACTTCCAGGTAAATATATGACGCGGCCGTGATACCTGCCGCATATAAAACAAGCGGAAACCAGAACGGGAAAAGACGGATTTTTACCAGATACACTGGAATAAAAAGATACAAAAGGAGAAAAACAAGGATTATGGAGCGGATCGCGTGCGGGTTTTTTTTCAGATGAGAAACAATCATCCGGAATGGTCCCCTTGTATTTACCCCGCCGGGAAACGAAGTCAGCTAACGGAGTTTACTGCGGTACGGGGATTATATTGAGTTATACGATCGTCTCTTCAGTGTCTTTATCGAAAAAATGCACTTTACTCATGTCGAAAACCAGGTCCATATCCTGATTGACCGCGGGCTTATTATGGGCTCCCACCCGGGCGACAAAAGTGTGCTTTCCGGTATTCAAATGAATGTAAACTTCCGACCCCAGGGGTTCGACTACTTCACAATTTACCCTGACCACATTTTCCGGAGGGGCCTCGGAGACGAACAATTTATCGTAAACATCTTCAGGCCGGATACCAAGGGTAATCTCTTTACCGACATAAGGAGTGATCTTTTTATACATATCCTCCACCAATTTCACCTTGAGTTTACCCTCGTCAAAATACAAACGTCCTTCTTTTTTTACAATCTTACCGTACAGGAAATTAATAGGCGGGGAACCGATGAAACCGGCCACGAATTTGTTTTTGGGATGGTCATAAACGGAGATGGGATCGGCGCATTGCTGTAAGATACCTTTCTCCATTACCGCGATGCGGTCCCCCATGGTCATAGCCTCCACCTGATCATGCGTAACGTAGATGATAGTGGTCTGCAGCCGGATGTGTAGTTTATTTATCTCCGTGCGCATCTCCACTCTTTTTTTGGCGTCAAGGTTGCTTAACGGTTCATCGAACAGGAACACCATCGGTTTTCTGACGATGGCCCTGCCCACCGCGACTCTCTGGCGCTCGCCGCCGGAGATCTCTTTCGGTTTTCGGTCCAACAAATGCTTTATGCCGAGTATCTCAGCAGCTTCATTGACCCGTTCTATGATCTCGTTTTTGGGATATTTCCTGAGTTTCAATCCGAAAGCCATGTTTTCGAACAAGGACATGTGCGGATAGAGAGAATAATTTTGAAAAACCATGGCGATATCCCTGTCTTTTGCCGGGATCCGGTTGACTTTCCTGTCGCCGATGTAGATATTGCCTTCGCTGATCTCTTCAAGACCGGCGATCATGCGCAGAGTAGTGGATTTTCCGCATCCGGATGGACCAACCAGTACCATAAACTCCTTATTCTCGATGCCTAAGCTAATGTTATTGACCGCCCTGATCCCGCCCGCGTATATCTTGCAAACATTCTGAAGACTGACTTGTGCCATTTCTCTCCCTCGTAGTGTAATGGTGCGCTTACCGGAGCATCCTCATACCGGTGTATATATGTTAATATGATTTCAAGATATGTCAACTGTTTGGTGATACATAATCAAGCAAAGCAGCCAGGGTTTCCTTCATATTTTTACGGTGCACGATCATATCCACGAAACCGTGCTCCAGCAGGAATTCGGAGCGCTGGAAACCAGGCGGAAGTTTCTGCCGTATGGTCTGTTCAATTACCCGCGGCCCGGTAAAACCTATCAAAGCGTACGGTTCGGCGATAGTAATATCCCCGACCCCGGCAAAAGACGCCATGATCCCGGCCATGGTAGGGTTGGTAAGGATGGAAATAAACGGCAGTTTTGCCCGGTTGTGGCGCGCGAGCGCGGCGCAGGTCTTGGCCATCTGCATCAGGC
>JAQTZX010000146.1 GCA_028687525.1 Candidatus Omnitrophota bacterium | reverse complement strand
ATCCGTATCCGATGATCGTGAGGGATTTCAGGCTGTAATCGGCACGGAAACCAGAAGGCAGATATTGAAGAAGGCGGAACGGCTTCCGGATTACCTGGTTGCCTGCGTCGGAGGGGGGAGCAATTCCATCGGTTTGTTTTACCCCTTCTATAAAGACGCGAAGGTTCGGTTTATCGGTGTGGAAGCGGCGGGATCGGGTATCTCAACCGGAAAACATTCGGCGACCCTGTCTGCCGGGAAGAGGGGAGTCCTGCACGGGGCGAAGTCGTATCTGTTGTCCGATCTCTATGGGCAGATCAAGCCTACTCATTCTATTGCCGCGGGGCTGGATTATCCCGGAGTGGGGCCGGAACACGCGTATTATAAAGAAAGCGGCAGGGCGGAGTATGTTTCGGTGACTGATACCGAGGCGTTGAAGGCGTTGTCCCTCCTTTCACGCGAAGAGGGGATTATCCCGGCGCTGGAATCCTCGCATGCGCTGGCGTATATCGAGAAAATGGCGAAAAAGATAAACAGGAGATCGATCGTGATCGTCGGCTTGTCCGGCAGGGGCGATAAGGACATGCATACTGTTGTGGAGAGGTTAATTGAATAGAATAGACCTGAAATTCAAGGATTTGGCGAAACAAGGCAAAAAAGCTTTTATTGCGTTTCTGACCGCCGGCTATCCCAGCCTAAGCGTTACCGAACAACTGATTCTGGAGTTAGGCAGGGAGCAGGCGGATATTATCGAGATCGGCGTCCCTTTTTCGGATCCCATAGCTGACGGCCCGGTAATCCAGGAAGCTTCCCATGCCGCGCTAAAGAACGGCGTTACCATGGAGAAGATATTCCGCATGGTCAAAAAACTGCGTTCACGGACGCAGGTCCCGTTATGCCTGATGTTGTATTACAACATAATCTTTACTTACGGCGAAAAGCGTTTTATAGACCGTGCTTTCGCCTGCGGCATCGACGGGGTTATTATCCCCGATTTGCCGGTGGAAGAAAGCGGCGGGTTTTCGAAGTGCGCCCGCGCGCGCGGCATACACACGATTTCTTTTATTTCACCCGTCTCTTCCTTCAAACGCATGGAAAATACGGCTTTGTCGGCGGAAGGGTTCATTTATTATATTTCACTGACCGGGGTTACCGGGCCCCGGATGAAGCTTCCTGCCGATCTGGCCGCGAAGGTGCGCGCGGTCAAACGGATGACGGGGACTCCGGTATGCGTTGGGTTCGGGGTTTCTTCGCCCGAACAGGTCAAAGATATCTTCCGGTTCGCGGACGGGGTCATTGTGGGCAGTGCGTTGATCAGGATGATCAAGTCCTGCGGGGACAGGACCGATCTGGTTAAAAAAATATGTTCGTACGTATCTTTTCTGCGGGCGCAGGAATGACGGCGGAATTCTCGGGAGCGCGCATGTATCATCAAACAAAATCTAAAAATGGGTTGAATATCGTAACCAGGAGGATGCCCGACCGGAAGTCGGTTGCCATGGGGATATGGATAAAAACCGGCGGGAGGTATGAATCCCCGGCAAACAGCGGGATAAGCCATTTTCTGGAGCACCTTCTTTTTAAAGGGAGCAAAAAATATTCCTGCCGTAAGATAAAAGAATCGATCGAAGGCGTGGGCGGCGCGCTGAACGGTTTTACCTCTGAAGAGGTGACCTGTTACCTGGTCAAGCTCCCCGCCCAATACCTGGGGCTGGGGGTGGATATTTTATCGGACATGGTCATCAATCCTTCGTTCCCGAAGGAAGAGATCGAAAAAGAACGGTTTGTCATACTCGAAGAGATCAAAATGTATAAAGATCTTCCCCAGAGCTATGTCTATGAATTGCTGGACGGCCTGCTCTGGCAGGGCCAGCCGCTGGGCATGAGTATTATCGGGGAGGAAAAAACGGTCAGGGGTTTCAGCCGGGAGGATTTTTCCGCTTATAAACGGCGGCAATATACCTCCGCCAATATCGTCGTCAGCGCCGCCGGGCTTCTGGATCATTCGGAGTTCGCAGAGTTGATAGAGAAGAAATTCGTCTCACCCGGCAGGTCGGAACGGAATTCCTGTCTTCCCGCGAAGGAAGTCCAGGAGAGCCCGCGGTTGAACGCGTTCAATAAAGAAACCGAACAGACGCATATCGCCCTGGGCTTTTACGGTTTGGAACGGTCCCACCCCTTGAAATACGCACAGGATCTTTTGCATGTTATGCTGGGCGCGAACATGTCCAGCCGCCTGTTTAATGAAGTACGGGAAAAAAGGGGGCTTGCCTATGAGATCGGGACCCAGGTTAAATGCCTTTCCGATACCGGCGCTTTTATCGTGCATGCCGGGATGGACAATAAGAAAGTCGAAGAAACGATACGCGTGATCCTGGAAGAGATACGGAAGATCACGGAAAAACCCGCGGGAGCCGGTGAATTCAAACGGGCAAAGGATTTTTTACCGGCCAGCTTATTCTCGCGATGGAAGACACTATGGATAATATGTTCCTGTTGGGTGAGGCCGAATGCCTGCTCGGAAAGACGGTGTCTCCGGAAGAGATCGTGAGCATGGTCGGGAAGTTCACGCCGGAAGATATCCGCGGCGTGGCGCGGGATATTTTCAAGAGAGACAAAATCAACCTTGCCCTTATCGGCCCGCTGAAAGGCAAGGAAGAACACATCAAAAAACTTATAGAGTAGAAACCGGCAGTCCACCGGCTAAAGCCGCGGTTTTCTCCAACGGGGTAAAACCGGATAATAACGGGTACGCTCGATGAATTTTCTCCATCATATCCCCCTGGTGATTGTGTTTTTGTCCTTTCTTGCGTTTTTTTCGTTTTTATTCTCCCTTTCGGAAACGGCAATCATCGCTTTGAGCAAGATCAAGCTTCGTCATATGGTCTCGCGCGGCTCCCGGCGTGCTCTCTCCGTACAGCGCCTGCTGATGATGTCGGATAGGTTCATTATCGCCATCCTGGTGGGAAATAATTTCTTGAATGTCGCTATCTCATCGATGATTGCCGCGGTCTTCGTGTTTTCTTTCGGGGGGGAGTGGGGGGTGTTTATCTCCACGTTTGTATCGTCCCTGTTTATCCTTATCGTTTGTGAGATCATCCCCAAAATGCTCGCCCTTAAACATACCGAGAGCACCGCGCTATTCGTCGCTCCGCTGATGGAGGCTTTTATAAGAGTTTCCGACCCGTTGATCCGCGTGTTCAGCGCTATCGGCAACGGCGTGCTGTGGATATTGAGGATAGAAACCCCGAAACGTTCTCCGCTTATTACCGAAGAGGAATTGAGGCTTATGATAGAGGTGGGGAAAGAGGAAGGGGTATTGACTGATGAGGAGCGCAAGATGCTGTCCCGCATTTTCGAATTCGGGGATATCAAGGTGCGCGATGTGATGGTGTCCCGGGAAAATATGGTGTCCCTGAATGTTCTCTCCTCCCTGGAAGATGTCCTGATGATGTTCGCCGAACAGGGGCATGCCCGTCTTCCGGTATATAAAGACAGCCCGGATACTATTATCGGTATCATGTACGCGCGGGACCTGTTGTATATGTTGAACGATAAACAGTTGTTCGTCCTGCAGGACCTTTTGCACGCGCCTTATTTTGTTCCGTCTTCGATGCGGGTGAGCGAGATATTGCGGAGGTTTCAGGCGGAGAAGATACAGATAGCCGTCGTGGTGGATGAAAATAAAAAGGCCGTGGGGATGGTTACGCTCGAGGACCTGGTGGAAGAGATCGTCGGAGAAATAGAGGAATCCCCGCAGATAAGAGGACGCCGCATCAGAAAGAAACATCTGGATAAATAAGCATTGACCTTCGGTAATTGTGAGGTATAATAACTGCAGAGATTTCCATGATAAATTCGCGCAAATCAACTTATGCTCCTTTTAGCCGCGTAAGTAATGCGCTCATGTCAAGGAGGACGAAATGGCAGAAACGGGCTATTGTGTAAAGTGTAAAGCGAAAAAAGAGATGAAAGACGAACAGAAAGTGACCATGAAGAACGGCCGCTGTGCGGTAAAGGGAAAATGCCCTGATTGCGGCACCGGGATGTATAAGATA
>JAQTZX010000145.1 GCA_028687525.1 Candidatus Omnitrophota bacterium | reverse complement strand
GCTCGAAAAAGTCAAACATTTTAAGACGTCCTGGATAGATCTCGGCCAGGCCCTTTATTCGGTTTGGAAAGATAAATTGTACCGGCAGTGGGGTTTTAACCAGTTCGATACGTATACCGCTAAGGAGATCGGGATAAAGAAGCCGACAGCCATGAAATTACTGAAGTCATATTACTTTTTAGAGAAGGAAGAACCCGAGTATCTTAAAAAAAGCGTGGAGGGCGAGCCGGAAGATGCGGGATCCATCCCGAGCATGGAGGCGGTGGATCTCCTGCGTTCGGCGAAAAACAAGAAAACGCTTGGCGAGTCGGAATATGCGGATTTGAAAAAAGACGTTTTTGAAAAAAACAGGGATGTTAAGGAGATCAAAAAAGACCTTACCGGTTTGATGCGCCAGCGGGAAGAACTGGATCCGGAAGAAGCCCGTGAAAAACACAGAGACCGGTCATTGAGGCGTTTTCTCGGCGCCCTGCGTGCCGTAAAACATGAGATTGAAACGGCGAAATTACTGCCGGTTTCGATCATCAAAGAAGCGGATACCTTGATAAGAAAAATCGAGCATGAATTGGCCGTATAGATAAAAATATCAAAAATATCAAAACTCTTACCAAATCCGTTTTTTTTTGATATAATTCCATAATAACAAACAGGTTATTCCATTCCGCAAAATCCCCGGTTTTCATCCCGGGGATAGGAATCTGCGGAATGTGTTTTTTGCTTCGGGGAGGGAGTATTGGCCTTTAGCCCGGGGCCCCGCTAACAAACGCACGGCGGCTGCCGGCAGGTACGGGGTACCGCGTATTGCGAGAACGCTTACCGATATGATGACAATAATTTTCTGGGTAGTATTTTTCCTTATATTAGGGCTGACGATGGTGGCGATTTATCTTTCCGATGCCGAGAAATTCAGGAAGAAACTGCGCAGGAAAGAAAAACCGGCAGCGCAGGGGAGAGCCGTGTCTCTTTCTCCCCATGAGATCAAGATCAACCGGCTGGAAAATCAGATGACCGTTCATAAAACGGAACTGGAAAAGACTAAAAATGACGCCGCGGAACTGGAAAAATCCCTTAATGAGGTAGGCATAAAAGAAGCGGAACTGAAAGAGGAGGCGGAGAGGGCTAGGGGATTTGTGCAGAAGAACGATGAAATAATGAAAAAGGTGCAGGAGAAGCTTACTGCCCTGGAAAAAGACTATGGCAGGAAGGATATGGAACTGACCGCTGAATTCTCTAAAAATGTCGATTTGACCCGGGAGATACGGACGCTTAATAACCGTATACAGGAATTGGAGAACGAAGGCAAAGAGAAAAGCGAGAAAATAGAAATCTTCAGGCATAAAGTCGAGAAGTACGCCAAAGAACTTGAAGCTCAGGCTGATCTGGCCCGGCAGCATGAGCGGACTATCGCGGATATTAAAAAAAAGCAGGAGGAAAGCGATTGGGTCCCCAAAAAAGATTTTGTAAAGCTCAATGATGAATTTGATGAAGTGGAAAAGGAAGTTGAAAAACTGCAGGAAAAACTGGAGCACTCCGAGGTTGAGAATGTCCGGTTGCGGGGACAGATCGCGAGCATGCAGGCCGGTCTGCCTGTTAAGTCCATAGACCCGGAGATCTCCGTTTCCGTGCAGGAAGTTCCCGCGGCGGCAGATGTGCCGGTCCCCTCCGGTGAAGCCGCGCCTTCCGTCGAAATTCCGATATCGGAACCCGTTGTTCCCAAAGTCCCGGAATCTCCGGTAACAGGCCTCGAACCGCCGGTAGCGCCGGTTTCCGCAGACCCGGGGGCGGCGGAAGTGCCGCCTGTTGAAGCTTCGCCGGCCGAAGAATTCCCCCGGGAAGTTGTCCTTGAGGGAGAAGCGGATGCAGATGTTGTTGCGGGAGGCAAATCGAAATTCAGGGCTCCGCCCGGTTTCTCTCTGGATAAAGTCAGGAATATCGGGATCATGGCGCATATTGACGCGGGCAAGACCACGACTACGGAGCGGATCCTGTATTATACCGGCAAATCGCATAAGATCGGCGAGGTGCATGACGGTAAGGCGCAGATGGATTGGATGAAGCAGGAGCAGGAACGCGGCATCACCATTACTTCGGCGGCGACCACCTGTTACTGGGGCGATTACCGTATCAACGTTATCGATACTCCCGGTCATGTGGATTTTACCGCGGAAGTGGAACGCAGCCTGCGCGTGCTTGACGGGGCGGTAGCGGTTTTTTGCGCGGTAGGAGGCGTGGAGCCTCAGTCCGAGACCGTCTGGCGGCAGTCGGATAAGTACCATGTTCCCAAGATAGTGTTTGTCAATAAGATGGACCGTACCGGGGCGGATTTCTTCGCGGTGGTAAAAGGCATAGAAGAAAGGCTGGATGCCCATGTTGTTGTATTGCAGGTTCCTTTGGGAGCGGAAGATAGATTCAGAGGTATTGTCGATCTTATCGAGATGAAGGCGTACGTGTATGATGAGGATTCACAGGGAAAAAATTTCGATGTCGTGGATATACCCGCCGAATACCAGGAGATTTCCAAAGAGTACCGTCATATCCTGGTGGAGAAGATATCGGGCCTTGATGACGCTCTGACCCATAAATTTTTAGAGAATCCCGAATCCATAACCCCGGATGAATTGAAAAATGCGCTTCGCGCAGGAACTATCGCCGGTAAGGTAGTCCCCGTCATCTGCGGGGCTTCGTTCAAGAATAAGGGGGTGCAGAAACTGCTGGATACTATTACTCTGTATCTTCCTTCACCGCTTGACCTGCCGCCTGTCAAGGGGCATGATGTGGAAAACCCTGATAAAGAGATTGAAAGGAAGCTTGATTATCAGGAGCCTTTTGCCGGCCTGGCGCTCAAGGTGCCGTCCGATCCCCATATGGGAAAATTAGTGTATGTGCGCATATATTCCGGGTGTTTGGAAGCGGGCACTTATATATACAATGCGACCAAGGATAAAAAAGAACGCGTGGGCAGGATACTGCAGATGCATGCCAATCAGCGGGAGATCAGGGATATCGTGTATGCCGGAGAGATCGTAGCGGTCATCGGTTTGAACAGCACCGTTACCGGTGATACTCTGTGTGAACTGGGCAATCCGTTATTGCTGGAGGAGATCAAATTCCCGGCTCCGGTGGTTTCTTTGAGCATCGAGGCCAAGACCCGTTCGGAGCAGGATAAATTAGGAAAAGCGCTGGCGCGCCTTGCCGAAGAAGATCCCACGTTCATAGTACAGACCGATGAAGAGACTCAGGAAACCCTGCTGACAGGTATGGGCGAACTGCACCTTGAGATCATCGTGGACAGGATCAAGACCGAGTTTAACGTCGAACCGGTGGTGGGACAGCCGAAGGTTGCCTACCGGGAGACGGTTACCAAGGAGTGCGAAGACGAATATAAGCATGTAAAGCAGACCGGCGGCCGGGGGCAGTATGCCCATGTGGTTTTTAAAATGACCCCCCAGGAATTCGGAAAGGGGTTTGAATACGTCAACAGCATTAAAGGAGGCGCGATCCCCCGGGGTTTTTTCCCCGCTATCGAAAAAGGCGTGAATGCCATAATGAAACAGGGAGTGTATGCGGGGTTTCCCGTGGTTGACGTCAGGCTTGAATTGTTAGACGGTTCTTTCCACGAAGTAGACTCTTCGGAAATCGCATTCAGGATCGCGACCATAGAATGTTTCAAAAAAGTATTTATGCAATGCAGCCCTATCCTTCTGGAACCGTATATGAATCTTGAGGTTAACACTCCCGAAGACTATCTCAACGCTATTATCGGCAATATTTGTTCGCGCCGGGGAAAGATACTGGGAATGGAAACGGTGCGCAGCCAGAAAATGATCAAAGCCGAAGTACCCCTGGGGGAGATGTTCGGGTATACCACTACTTTCCGTTCTTTGAGCAGCGGGCGCGCTAATGCCAGCATGGAATTTTCGAAATATCTTCCTGTTCCGGGAGAAATAGCGCAGAAGATACTCGAGGAGGTCCGGGAACGCAAGGCGAAGGGAAAGTAGTGTGGGGATGGCGCGGGGGAGCATAAGTTCAGGTGGTTAC
>JAQTZX010000144.1 GCA_028687525.1 Candidatus Omnitrophota bacterium | reverse complement strand
CGGTATCCGGCATGGTTATGGTAACAGTAACCGGCGCTCCCAGTGAGACTTTTTCGTTGATAAGCAGTCCTATCCCCTGGGTGGAAATATCATATGTTTGGCTGAGGATTTCATTGCGGGATTGTCGGTCGAAACATTGAACGGAAAGTGAAATCGGAAATCTGATGCTTGTTCTCCGGTCTTTCATCCGCACGTAATCCATTGAGGCTTTCCTTTCTATCAAAAAAAATACCGGGTGGCGTGCGTCTCTCTCTCCCCCGGCTTTATGAAAAAGCCCCAATATGTTTGTTGCACTTAAAATATAACCTATTTTTCGGAAAATTCAAGCACGGGAACAAACTTTTTTATGCGTTAACAAAAAGGTTTGTCTCTAAACCTTGATAACCGCTTTGAACTCTTTGGTTAAAACAGGGACGATCTCAAACAGGTCGCCGACAATCCCGTAAGTCGCTACTTTAAAGATAGGCGCGTCAGGATCTTTGTTTATAGCCACAATTATTTTGGAAGACTGCATGCCGACCAGATGCTGTATCTGTCCGGATATACCGCAGGCAAAATATATTTTAGGAGCCACGGTCCTGCCGGTCTGGCCTACCTGATGAGAATACGGCATCCATCCCGCATCAACCGCCGCCCGTGAGGAACCGACGGCGCCTCTCAATACCTGGGCTAAATCCTCAAGCAATTTAAAATTCTCGGGTCCCCCCATGCCTCGTCCTCCGGAAACGATAATATCCGCCTCCGATAGATTAACCAGATTCTCGACCTCCTCCACGACATCAAGCAGTTTTGACCGTGAGTTAAGCTGGTCAAGGCGGAATGTCTCTTTTATTATCCTGCCCTTCCTATGTTTATCAGGAACAGGGAGCGGCATCACCTTATGCCTGACGTAGACATCTGCGGACGATGATTAGGCGTAACGATAGTTGCCATAATATTGCCTCCGAACGCGGGCCTGGTCTGAAGCAGTAATTTTTTTTCTTTGTCGATATCAAGCCCGGTACAATCCGCAGTCAACCCGGTATTGATCGTAACCGCAACCCGGGAAACCAGGGAACGCCCGATAGAAGTAGCGCCGGTAAGCACGATCTCCGGCTTGTATTTACGGATAAGCTCAACAAGAACAGTAGTATACGGTTCATCCTGAAAATTCGCCAACTGCGGGGCATCAACCATGTATACGGTATCCGCTCCGGACCAGATAAGTTCCTGCGCCTGGTCTTCGATGGAATGCCCTAAAAGAACCGCGCCCACATACGTATCCAGCTTGCCGGCAAGCTCCCTGGCTTTACCGATAAGTTCATACGATACTGACTGTACCTTGCCTTTTTTTTGTTCGGCGAATACCCAAACCCCCTTGTAACCGCTTATATCCGCCGCAGATGCCTTTTGAGCCGTCTCTTTTTCCAAAAAGATAGCTTTGAATTTACAGGCATCCACGCAGGCCCCGCAGAGAGTGCATTTATGAAGATCAATTACCGCCTTTTTTTTAAAAACGGTAATCGCCCCGAAAGGACACGTTTTTACGCACAGCGTGCAACCCGTACATTTATCTTGAATAACCTGAATCCCCATGGCAAAAATCTCCTTATGAAATTACCTTCCTTTGAAACCATCATTTAACCGCCATTAACCTTCTTTAACCTTAATTAACCTTTTGTTAATGCACCTCACTTCTCAATTCCGACACCAGTTTTCCGACTACTTCGGCAGTCTCGCCCTTCAGGATCTGCCCTCCGGATCTCGGAGAAGGAGTGAATATCTTTACCACCTTGGTTGGAGAACCATTAAGTCCTATATTTTTCGGGTCGGCTTGGATATCCTTTCCCGACCAGTTAATAAGCTTGGCGGATTTCGCACGCATCATCCCTTTCAAAGAAGGCAGTCGAGGTTCATTGATCTCTTTAACCACGGTAAGAAGCACGGGAAGCGGGACCTGGATTATATCATATCCTTCTTCGGTCATCCTTTCCACACGTGCGTTTTTTTCTTTGATCTCTTCGATCTTTTTCACGTATGTAACCTGGGGAATATCCAAAAAGGTTGAAATACCCGGCCCGACCTGCGCAGTGTCGCCGTCGGAAGCCTGTTTCCCGCACAGGACCACATCGAATCCTCCCTGTTCCAGCCCGGCCTTTCTGATCGCGCAGGACAGCGTGTAACTGGTCGCCCATGTATCGCTCCCGGCAAATGCCCGGTCTGAAACCAATATCCCCTCATCAGCCCCCATGGAGATAGCCTCCCGCAAAGCAGTTTCCGCCTGCGGAGGCCCCATGGTAATCACCACCACTTTACCCCCGAATTTCTCCTTGAGCCGCACCCCTTCTTCAATAGCGTACATGTCAAAAGGGTTAATAATAGACTTGACCCCCTCCCGGATTAAAGTATTGGTTTCGGGATTAATTCTCACTTCGGTAGTTTCCGGGACTTGCTTGATACATACGATTATATTCATCTGTAGGCTGTTAGTTGTTATTTCGCCAACTCTTTTATCAATTGCAGCGCTATGATATTACGCTGAATCTGGTTCGTCCCCTCATATATCTGCGTGATCTTCGCGTCGCGCATATATTTTTCTACGGGATAATCCTTCATATACCCGTACCCGCCGAAGATCTGCACCGCGTCAACGGTCACTTTCATAGCCACATCCGAAGCGTAAAGCTTGGCCATGGCCGACGCCTTGGCGATATCTTTTGCGCCTGCGTCGGTTGCCCGCGCCGCGGAATACACCAGCGCCCTGGCCGCTTCGATGGAAGTTGCCATATCCGCCAGCATCCATTGTATTCCCTGAAAGCTGGAAATAGGTTTACCGAACTGTACCCTTTCTCTCGAATATTTCAAGGCGGCCTCAAAAGCGCCTTGCGCGATTCCCAGGGCCTGCGCAGCCACTCCAGGACGGGACATATCGAACGTACGCATGGTAACTATAAATCCCATGCCCTCTTTAGCTATAAGGTTTTCCTTGGGTATTTTACATTCATTAAAAACAAGCTCCCTGGTCACTGCCGTCCTGATGCCCAGTTTTTCCTCTTTTTTTCCGAAGGTAAAACCGGGAGTACCTTTCTCGATGATAAAAGCGGAAGCTCCCCTGGCGCCTTTACTCTTATTAGTCATGGCAACAACGGTATATGTCTGAGCTTCCCCGCCGTTTGTAATAAAATGTTTTGTCCCGTTCAAAACATAATAATCGCCTTTTTTCACCGCGGTGGTCTTGATTGCGGAAGCGTCGGATCCGGCTTCCGGTTCGGTTACCGCAAAAGCGGCAACTTTTTTCCCTTTTGCCAGATCAGGAAGATATTTCTTCTTTTGTTCGTCACTGCCGAACAGAATTATGGGAAATGTCCCCAGTGCGGAAGCCGCATAGCAAACCGCGATACCGCCGCAGGCGCGGGATAATTCTTCAGTGGCAATACATAAATCCAGAACACCGCCTCCCGTACCGCCGTACTGCTCGGGAACGAAAATAGCAAAGAGGTCCGATTCCGCCAGTACCTTGATAACCTCCCAGGGATATTCTTCAGAAACATCGTATTTGGCCGCAACCGGACGTATCTTATCATCGGCTATCTTACGAGCCAGTTCTTGAATCATCTTTTGTTCATCGGTCAATAAATAATCCATGCTTTTCCTCCATTAAACAGTTGTTAGCTGCCGGTTTTAGCTGTTGGAATCCCGTTCTGAAAACCACAACTAATGATTAACAACTATAGTTGATTGTGCTGTCTATGAAAACACGAATAATTATTATATCACATTAAATACTTTTTAAAAGCGCTATTTCCTGACAATTGGGAAATTTAGGACAGTTAATGCACTCTGCCCATACCTTGTGCGGCAAATCCTCATGTCTCACCCGTTTGAATCCAAACCGCAGGAAGAATTTCGGGATATAGGTAAGCACAAAAACCTGCCGGGCGCCCAAATCCCTGGCTTCATACAAACACGTAGAAACCAGTTTTATGCCGATTCCCGTGCCCTGTCGGGACTTCACAACCGCCAGGGATTTTATTTCCGCCAGAGTTTCCCAGGCGATATGCAGGGCGCAGCAGCCGACCA
>JAQTZX010000143.1 GCA_028687525.1 Candidatus Omnitrophota bacterium | reverse complement strand
GACCGGGTGCGCGAGAACAGCAGGCTGCTGCGGAAAGCGAGTTTGTTCGAGCTCATAAACTTGAGCATGAACCAGACCCTGGGCAGGACGCTGTTGACCTCGGGGATTACCATGTTGACGATTATCGCGATCCTGATGTACGGCGGCGAGGTGTTGAGTAATTTTGCGTTTACCCTGATCGTCGGTTTTATTTCGGGCATCTATTCCACCGTCTATATAGCGTCACCGTTGGTTTTGGCAATGAGCCGCAAGTCTGAAAAAACCTCGTAGTTTCTGCACTGGGTACGGCATGTCGCATCTGCACCGGGTACCTCTTACGATTTGGTACCCGGTGCGTTTTTAACAAGCTGCGCAAGTCATATGTTCAAGTCTCTTAAACTCTACACCGGCTGTCAGGTTGAACTGGATAAAATTCTGGTATCTCTGGTTGAGCTGGGATACAAGAGGCAGGAGAATATTGCGGATGAAGGTGACTTTTCCCGCCGCGGCGAGATCATCGATATTTATCCTTCCACGTTTGAACTACCAATACGTATTTCGCTGGATTTCGATACAGTCGCTTCCATAAAGACCTTTGTCCCCCGCAGTGGAGAATTGCTCTGGGAACACCGCATGGTTATTGTTTTGCCGGTGCGCAGTTCCCATTCTTTCCGCACCGTTGTTTTCAGTGAGGAGGTCCCGGTATCCAGTTTCGTGGATCTGAATATCGGGGATTATGTCGTACATAATAAGCACGGTATAGGTAAATTCCTCGGCCTGCAGAAGATAAAGGCGCAGAATAGGGCCCGGGACCACCTGGTGATCGAATACGAACGGCAGGAAAAATTATACGTTCCCGTGGACCAGATGAACCTGGTTCAGAAATATGTCGCTTTTAACATACGCAGGCCGAAGCTGAACAGGCTGGGCACCAAAGAGTGGCTAAGGGCAAAGGAACGCGCGAAAAAAGGAATACAGAAGATGGTTTGGGATATTCTTTCCCTGCAGGCAATGCGCATGAGCATGGAGGGGTTCGCGTTTTCCCCCGACAGTGAATGGCAGAAACAGTTCGAAGCCACTTTTCCGTACCAGGAAACTCCCGGACAGGTAAAAGCGGTGATAGATGTAAAAACCGACATGGAAAACCCCAGATCCATGGACCGCCTGCTCTGCGGGAATGTGGGATATGGAAAGACCGAGGTGGCCATGCGCGCCGCTTTTAAAGCGGTGATGGACGGTAAACAGGCCGCCTATCTTGTTCCCACGACCATCCTGGCGGAACAGCATTATCATAATTTTTCCTCCCGTCTTGTTGATTTTCCGGTCAAAGTCCAGCTTTTGTGCCGCTTCCGGACAGAAAGGGAGCAGAAGTCTATCCTGGCGGGTGTCGCCGCCGGGGCCGTGGATATCGTTATCGGTACACACCGGCTCCTGTCCGATGATGTTGTGTTCAAGAATCTCGGGCTGGTGATCATCGATGAGGAACAGCGTTTCGGAGTAAAGGCGAAAGAGAAGCTCAAGGCTTTGCGGTTGACAACCGATGTCCTGACCCTGACCGCCACTCCAATTCCCCGCACGCTGTACATGAGCCTTATGGGGGCGAAAGATCTGTCGGTCATCAACACTCCTCCCGGAAATAGGTTGCCTATAAAAACTATTGTGGTAGAATATGACGAAGAAGTGATCCGTGATGCCATTGTCAGGGAAGTGAACAGAAACGGGCAGGTTTTTTTTCTTCATAACCGTATCCAGGATATCGAGAAGTTCCGTGAGAAGTTGCGGAATATCCTGCCGCCTTCCGTGCGGCTTGGTATCGGCCATGGACAGATGCTTCCAAAGGAACTGGAAAGTGTTATGTCCGATTTCTTTGAAGGCAAAATGGATGTTTTGCTCTGTACCATGATCATCGAATCCGGTATCGACGTGCCCAACGCCAACACTATTATAGTCGATAACGCGCATACCTTCGGTTTGTCTGACCTGCATCAGCTTCGCGGGAGGGTCGGCAGGTTTGATCGTCCGGCGTACGCCTATTTTTTGCTCCCCAGGCATGGAAGTATCGGGGCGGACGCGCGCAAGAGGATGGATGCTTTACAGACATACGCTTATCTGGGGTCGGGTTTTAAGATTGCCATGGAGGACTTGGAGATCCGCGGCGCGGGAAACCTGTTGGGAGTCCAGCAGCACGGGTTTATTGCCGCGGTAGGATTTGATCTTTATTGCAGGCTCATACGGGAAACCGTGGGGACACTAAAAAAGGTGATGGCAGATGGAACGATACAGAATATTGTCCGGTCGTAGGCAGGTACGGTTTTTAGCCGCCGCGCTCGTGTGCGCGCTGTTAACGGGAATTTTGGTTTCGCGCTGTCAGGCTTGGGATAAGATCATCGCGGTAGTCAATAATGACGCAATAACCCAGAAAGACTTTGATGATTTCGTGAATTTCATGCGCGTGGAGATGGCCCGGAAGAATTCTTCCGGGCAGGTGGAAGCCAAGATCGAAGAAATGCGCAAAGACCTGCTGGACCGGCTTATCGAGGACCGGCTTATTCTTCAGGAGGCAAAAAAGAACGGCATAAAGATCGATCAGAACAGGGTTAAGGCGCGGGTGGATGAGATCAGGAAGCGTTATAATTCCGAACGCGATTTTCAGGCGGAACTGGCCAAGCAGGGGATGGTGACCGCGGACATAGAGGCCAAGATAAAAGAACAGATGCTTATGTTTTTTATCGTTGAACAGAAAGTGCGGTCTAAAATAGTGGTCGCCCCCGATGAGGTCACCGATTTTTACCAGAATAACAAAACGAAATTCATCCTTTCCGAACAGCGGGAGATAGAATCGTTAAGCACGGATAAAGAAGCCGTAATCAAGGACCTCTATGCCAAATTGCAAAAAGGCAGGGGCATGGAGGACCTGGCAAAAGAGAATTCTCTAAGGGTGAATACCTTTACCTCCCGCAAGGGTGAACTCAGACCGGATATAGAAGCAATAGTGTTTAAACTGCAGCCGGGTCAGATATACGCCCCCGCGAAAATAAAAGACACCTATTATATTTTTAGAGTGAACAGTATTATCCCTCCCCGCCAGCAATTGCTTCCCGAGGTTACCGGCGAGATAAATAAATATCTCTTTGACCGTAAAATGCAGGAACGCCTGAGTTCCTGGCTGGACGAGATTAAGAAGCGGTCGTATATCAAAATAATTACGAATTAGAAACGTACCGGGTACCAAAAACAGTTTCATCGGGTGTTTTGGGTGTCAAAGGTGGTGCTGTTTTTGGTACCCGGTACAGAAACAACATGTTGAAGAAAGTGAAAATCGGTATTACGATGGGCGATCCCTCCGGGATCGGGCCGGAGATAGTTGTCCGTGCGCTCCCTGCGGCGCGGCGTTTGGGAGAAATAGTGGTTATCGGTGACGGGGGGGTGTTAAGCCGATTCACAGTTCACGGTACGCTAAAAGGCGGCACCCGTTTTTCCGGTAAGGCGGGGTGCTTCCCGATAACAGAAACGGCGGGTTTTATAGATTTAAAAAACGTAAAGAAAAAAGGATTCAGGTTTGGTCAGGTCAAAGCGGAATACGGCAGGGCATCCATTGAGTATCTTGATAAGGCGGTAGATTTGCTGCGGTCCGGGGCAATCGACTGTCTGGTTACCGGGCCTATTTCCAAGGAGTCCGTTAACCTGGCGGGTTTTCGTTATTCAGGCCATACCGAGTATTTAGTTGAGCGCACGAAAGTAAAAGACGCGGTGATGATGCTTTTGAACGATACGGCGCGGTTCAGCCTGGTGACCCGTCATGTGCCTTTGCATGAGGTGAGCGGGAGGATAACCGGGCCGCTTCTGGCCGGTACGATTCGGGAAACATTTTTTGCATTACGGGATATGTTCGGGATTTCCAAGCCGGCAATAGTCGTGTGCGGCTTGAATCCGCACGCCTCCGATAACGGCGTTATCGGGAAAGAGGAGAATCGCGTTGTGAAGCCCATTCTTAAAAGCCTGCGTCTCAATGGCGGTGTGATCCACGGCCCTGTTTCCGCGGATATCGCCATTGCCCGGGCGTGCGCGGGCGAATATGATGCGGTGGTTTGCATGTATCATGATCAGGCTTTGATCCCGCTTAAATTGACGGGATCGGATTCCGGG
>JAQTZX010000142.1 GCA_028687525.1 Candidatus Omnitrophota bacterium | reverse complement strand
CGTAATTAAGGGAGAGAGAAATATAATCGAAAAATTCATGTATTTGCCCGTCAAACGGCGCATAATTGCCCACCAGGTGCTTGTTGGTCGCCAGGAAAAAACTCTTCCTGTTTTCTCCTGATGTTTTTGAAATAACCAGCCCGGCACCATGAACTTTTGTGGAAGTGTGTATCTTGACCGTGGACCTTAAAACCTGTTCCCCTATCTTTGGCGCAATCCAGTTTTTTTCCATACACGCTCCGAACACGTTCCGAATAAAACCGGTCAGCAAAACCGGGAACAAACTCTTTTTATTGTACCGCTAAACAAAAAAATATTCAACCACTACCTCGCCAACGCATCCCAGCCCAACATTCCCACCTTGCATAAAACCGCCACTATCAATCCGGCAGACAAAATCCCGAGAACTATTGCCGGGAACGCATATCTGAACTTTATCTTGAACAATGACGCGGCCGCCACCCCGCTCCAGGCGCCGGTCATAGGAAGCGGAATAGCCACAAAAATCACCAGTCCCAATGCCTCGTATTTCTGTATGCTGCCCGAGTTTTTCTTAGTACGCTCAAAAAGCCGGTCGAAAAAACCCCTCCACAACTTGAATTTTCTCAATTGTTTTGAAACCGGGTCAAAAAGAAAAAGAGCGGGAACGACGGGGATGATATTCCCCAGCACCGCCAGCCAAAATACCTTATAAAGCGGCATCCCGAGACATAATCCCAGAGGAATAGCGCCTCTCAATTCCGATACCGGTAAAGCGCCCATGATCATAACCACATAATCTTTGGGTAATCCGGCAAAGAAATCAACGAATGTACACGTCATGTTTTACCTCAACTTTCAATATTTTGATGCTCCATTCGTTTTCCTGCCACCCTCCCTGCTTTTTAAAATGTGGCATCCGGCACCCGCCTTTCAATGGCATATTCCATCTCGAAAATTTCCGCGTTATGAAAATTAAACATCCCCGCCACCAGATTTCCGGGAAAAGACTCTATCGCGGTATTATAATTACGCACGGTTCCGTTATAATGCCGCCGCGCCGTCTGCAGTTGATCTTCGATCTCGGCAAGGCTTTTCTGAAAATCGAGAAACCCGGCGTTTGCCTTAAGGTCGGGATATGCTTCACCTATGGCAAAAACATCCCTGATAAAACCGGATATTTCATTCTCCACTCCGCTCTTTTCTCCGACCGTCCGGGTCCTGAACATTTTCGCCCTTAAATCGGTGATTTCCTCCAGGAGATTTCGTTCATACTGAACGTACCCTTTCACCGATTCCAAAAGGCCGGGAACCAGATCATGACGCATCTTCAATTGCACATCAATCCCGCTCCAGGCTTCCTGCATCAGATTACGTTTTCCGACAATATCATTGAATAATACCACTGCCGCGGCAACAACCGCGCCGATGAGAACAAGAATTATAGCTGCAAACATCTTTTTTTCTCCTTAAATAGTATGGCGTTGAAAAAAAAGGTGACCGAAACCGTATAACGGACCGGGGATAACGGAGTGCTCCTGAAATTCAAAAGAATGGATATTTCTTCCGGCATAAATCTTTCAAACGCCGAACACCTGAAAGTATTATATCAAAGATTCATCACAACCGGTAGTTTTTTAGCGAAAAATGGGGACGGTTCTATTTTTTTTAGGCTTGAGGTCGAGAACAAAAAATAAAAAATAGAACCGTCCCCATTTTTCCCGGCCGGTTACAATCCCGGTGGAAAACTTAATCCTCCAACGGGGTAAATACCCCTTCCGTCTCTGGCGGTACGCAATACGGGTTTTATCCGCACGCCGCTGAAAACGGGCAATATTCGCACATACGCGGATTACTCCGGTCCGCGATAAAAGGGACATCGGGAGCCGATATCTCCTCCAAAATAAATTCCAGCGCCCGCAGGTATGTCTCCATGAAACGTTCCTTGTTGTCAATATCCTCTTCAGTCTTGAAAAGCTTAATTAATCCCGCGTTCCGGTTCACGTCGCGGATCGCGTACAGGCAGGCATTGGTGCGTTTTCCCCGGTATTCCCGGTCGGTAAAATACAGGTACAGCGGCAGCTGAAACGAACGGACCGAATCACGGATCATTTCCCGGGAAAACGCCCCTTCTTCAAGAGCGCGTGTGAAACGGGGAACTTCGGCAATCCCGGTCTTATAATCAACGACCAGGACAGTACCGTTCCCCAAAAGATCTATCCTGTCGATCCGGGCCCTAAAAGCGTACTCCCGGCCGAGCTGAACCATTCCCGCGAATTCCCGTTCCAGCTCCAATATTTCAGCGACATCCCTCCTGCTCTCCGCATCCAGAAAACGCTCCATCCTGAAAACAACCGTTTTTTTAAGCATGAAGGAATCGGTCCGCCGTTTTTCCTCGAATTCACGGGCGAATTTTTCATCCAGCATATCAAAGAACATTTTCTTGAAAACATCATCCAGGACCGGTTTTTTGTTCTTAAAAATCCCGAAGGCCGCTTCAAGAAGACCGTGTATGAAAGTGCCGATCTCCGCGGCCTCCGGACCAGCCAGCAGGTTTTCCTTTTCCCGCAAACCAAACAGGTACTGATAATAAAATTTCATGGGACAATCGAGGTACGTATCCACGCTGGAGGGAGAATAAACCATCCCCCTGATAAATTCCACGTGTTCATCTTTTTTGAGCGCTTTTTTCTCCCGGGAAATAACCTGAACCTCAAAAACCGCCCGGGGGGCCTCCAGGACATCCAGTTTCCCCTCCGTCTTCTGCCGCTCCCAAAGCAGTTCTTCGATGAACCTGCTGGGCTCTTTCTGGACGCTCTCCTCATAAACCAGGTATACATTCTTTGCCGAAGCGATCAGCCGCCTGAACTGATACCGCTGGATTTCTTCCTCCTTCTCCAAATGATTCAAACCCAGCCTGAGCATAACCTCGCGGGGAATGAGGGGATCGCGGATCTTTAAAGCCGGCAGAGTATTCTCATTAACGTCCATAATAATCACGTTTTCGAAATTTAAAGCCCGGGTCTCCAGCATCCCAAGTATCTGCAGGCCTTTCAAAGGAGAACCTGAAAAAGAAAACATTTCGTTATCCAGCTTATTCCGGAAGATCTTGAAAATATCTTCGCCGGAAAATTCCTCTTCCCTGAAAGAAACGCGGTCAAAATCTTCCTGAACGGCATACATCCGCTCTATGATCTTCACGTTCAGCGGATACGCGCTTAACAGGCTTTTCTCCATCAAGACATCAAGCAGTATCCGCAGATGGCGGGAAAATTCCCCGCAGTTCCGGACCGTCTCCCACGGGGAAAACAAAAGCCCGTGCAGGCAAGACAGCGCATCCCGCAATTCAGGAACCGTCACCCGGATATCCATCTTCTGCATGGTCCGCGCGGCGAGTTCAAAAACCTCGTCAAAAGATTCTATGTCCCGCAGACGAACGAACAAACTGCCGCCCAAAGAAGTTTTCTCGACGCCGATAAGCACCTCTTCTATCTTATGCACCAGAATACGGGTTATCGCCGGGTTACTGCCGGCCAGTTTCAGGTTCTTCACCAACGGATGTGAAACAAGACGCATATAATCCGCGGCGTAGTACTCGCCGTTTTTCCTGGTGGACTGCGCCTTGAAGATACATTCAAAAAGCGCGTAGGGAGCGCTTCTGCGCAGGGGATACCCCATGGAAACATTGAAATCACCCGCAAAAGAAGCGATCTCGGAAAGCAAAGGGATGATCTTATCCGGATCGGGCAGAACGATCACGGTATTATCCGATATCCCCGGCTTGCGCAATATCTCCCGAACCGCGCACACCTGGGAATGAGCGTCAAACCCCTTCACCAGAGAAAGGGAAAATCCTCCGGGACTTACCGACTCCGCCCATTTCTCGCCTCCCTGCCGGATAAACACGGCCTTGCCGGAATCAAGGAAATACCGCAGAACCCGTTCTTCCGTCTTGTGCAGATACAGAAAGTCACAAAAAAATATCCGTTCGAGATCCGCGCATTCAGCCTCCTGTACCGTGCGCGCGGCCAGTAAATACACCATTCCCCGGGAAAAAGACCTTTTTTTCTCCAGTGCTTCATGATACGCGCCCCGGAGTAAAACCAGGCGGGACAACAACATATTAATACTCCCGGGAACATCGTAGCCGATCCGGGCAGTATGCTGTAT
>JAQTZX010000141.1 GCA_028687525.1 Candidatus Omnitrophota bacterium | reverse complement strand
GTCACAAGTCCCGCAATAAGACACACCCCGCCCGGTCAAAAGTTCCTCCCCGGGGACTGCCAGGCGTTTCGGCTGCGCGCCGCTGGCAATAATCACGCTCTTTGCCTCATAGACGGCCTCATTGGTCTTAACCGAAAATCCCGAGGGATTCGTCTTGCCCCCCATATCCAGTTCCACGACTTCCTGTGATTCGGTCTTAACCCCAACCTCCGCTGCCTGCCGTGCCAGCCGTTCGATTAATTCCACGGTCGAAATCCCTCCGGGGAATCCGGGAAAATTCTCTATGGAAGGAGACATAAGGATCTGTCCTCCCGGGGTCATCTTCTCTAAGACCAGGGTGTTCAAACGGTATCTTCCCGCGTATAAAGCCGCAGTCAATCCCCCCGGCCCGGCCCCGACAATAATAAGATCATACATCTTCAACTCCGTATGTTCAGAAGTTATATTTTCTTAATCTTCTTTTTAAGCAGCAGTTTCTTAAAAAAGGAAACATAATCTACGATCAATCTTCCCTCAAGGTGGTCGATCTCATGCTGAAAAACAACAGCGAGCAGGTTTTGCGCTTCGATACTAAGAGAGTTCCCATCCTCATCCAAAGCCTGCACGATTATTTTTTTCGCCCTGTTGACCTTTACCGAAACTCCGGGAACACTCAAGCATCCTTCTTCCAGGGCCTGCCGTCCTTCTTTTTTTACAATCTTCGGATTAACCAGTTTATAGAGACCGGTGCCCGCATCAATAACTATCAACGACTCATCGCTCCCAACCTGGGGAGCGGCCAGCCCTACGCCTCCCGCGGAATACATCGTCCTGGCCATTTTACTTAAAAGATGCCGGTGCCCGGCAGTAAGCTGTTTTACTTTCTTTGCCTTTTTTCTCAGGACAGGATCGCCTAAAATCCGTATCTGCAGCTCCGTATCACTCATTTCTTCCGTTTAATACGGTTGTGTTCATCTACCCCGACAATCCTGGGTTTAAGAGGCTTGGCGTCTTTAACATCCAGAAGAGCATACGCCACAATGATGATCTCATCGCCCACGCACGCTCCCCGTGCGGCAGCCCCGTTCAAACATACAATTCCCGAATTTTTTTTACCCTCGATAGCATACGTCTCCAAACGTATACCGTTATTCAAATTAAAAACCTCAACCTTCTCACCCGGCAGGATATCCGTGGCATCCATAAGAACACTATCAATGGTAATACTGCCCTCATAATAAAGATTGGCTTCCGTCACGCGTGCCCGGTGGATCTTGGATTTCAGCATTGTCCTGAACATGTGTCCTCTTCCTACTGTAACGCGTTAAAAATCTCCCGCGCGAACGGCAGCGCGGAAAAAGGCCCGTCCCCGGTAATGATATTCCCGTCCCTGACAACTTTCTCTCCCGTATACCTGGCCCCGGATGTCTGTAATTCCGTCCCGCCGGACGACCAAACCGTGGCCCTTTTTCCCTTCAGGACTCCGGCTTTAGCCAGGATCACCGGAGCGATACAGATCGCCGCCAGGACCCTGCCGGATTCCGACGTTTCCCGCGCGATCTGGTGGGCGGTTGAATCATTAAAGTATTGCGCCGCCCCGCCGCCGCCGACAAAAACAACGGCGTCATAATCACGTACCGCGACTTCGCTAAGAGATATATCAGGTTTAACTTTACTT
The DNA here is from genome assembly GCA_028687525.1 of Candidatus Omnitrophota bacterium. GTDB lineage: Bacteria > Omnitrophota > Gorgyraeia > Gygaellales > Profunditerraquicolaceae > JAQTZX01. The sequence continues at coordinate 2,504 of JAQTZX010000141.1, read as the reverse complement.
CCCAGCATTCCTTTGACTTCCCCCGAGGATGCCGAAGCGATCTTGACCGTAAACCCCGCTTTCTCAAACATCTCTTTAGGCTGGAATAACTCTTCGTCACGGAAATTCTGTCCGGCAACGATCATAAGTATGGTTTTCATACCCCCTCCTCCGCTCCGGGCAAAAGCCCCGGCCGCAAAAACCGCTGAACACATAAAAAAAAGGCCAAGGAATAAACCTATCCCCCGCTGAGTTTTTTGTCCGGTTATCCGCATATTCCCGCTCCCTATCCGCATTTATCCGGTTCTCTTTGCATATTCATCCGGAAATTTTCACGCCCGTATCGCAGTCACCGCCGCACAATCCACGACGTCATCGGCAGAGCATCCCCGCGACAGATCGCTTCCGGGGCGCTTTAACCCTAACAATAACGGCCCCAAGGCGCGCGCGTTCGCCAACCGCTCCACGATCTTATACGCTATATTCCCCGCTTCCAGATTGGGAAAAATCAAGACATTTGACTTTCCATCAAGGAGACTGACCGGTTTTTTAATCCTGGCAACTTCAGGAACTATGGCCGCATCAACCTGAAGTTCTCCGTCAACCAATAAACCGGGGGCCATTTCTCTCACCAAACCAACCGCTTCGGTGATCTTGTCTATAGACCTGCCCCTGGCCGAACCATGGGTTGAGTAACTAAGGAAGGCAACCCGGGGATCAACTCCCAGTACCGTACGCATCAAATCAGCCGCGGTTATCGCGATACAGGCTAATTGACGGGAATTAGGGTCGGGAATAATACCGCAATCGGCAAAAACAAACGTTCCTCCCTCGCCATACCTGCTGTTGGGAACAACCATAATAAAACAGCTTGAGGCGATCCGAAGATTTTCCTCAACCCCGATACAATGAATGGACGCCCTGGCGACATCCGCGGTAGTATGGCTCGCGCCGGCAACCATACCGTCCACTTTACCTTCATGCACCATCATTGCTCCATAAAAAAGGGTGTCTTCAAACAGATCCCGCACGTCTGCAAGCTCGATCCCCTTGCCTTTGCGCATTTCATAATATTCCCGGATATACCGTTCCTTGATCTGCGGATCCATCATTTCTTTCGTCAGCAAAACCGCCTTTGCAATCTTCTCGGCCTCGATTATCTTCGCCGCTTCAACAACACGGTTATCATTATACTCGGGAAGAACGATTGTCTTTCGCGAGGAACGGGCTTTTTCACGAATAAGCTTGATCGTATCCATCTTATATTCCTTTCATTATACCGTTTAAATCCACATTATCCTTGACCAGTTTTATCACGGTCTGAATTTTTGTCCTGTCCTGAGGCCTGATCTTGACGGTCAAATCATGCACAACAGCCACCACGTTATACGTATCATCCCGGGAAAGCAATACCGGGATATTCATATCATCCAGCAAACGTACAATTGATCTTGCCGGAAGGATACCTCCGGTAAGTATTATGCCGGAAATTTTCAGTTTCCTTCCTCCTTTTCTCTGCCAGCATCCCAGCGCGGCCATAATAATATCTTCCCTGTCGCCGGGGGTGATCAAAAGACTCCCTTTTACGATATACCTGATGGCGTCATGCGGTTCCATTGCTCCGACGATCACACGGGAGACCGAATTCTCAAGATAACCCTGCCCGCATAAAACCTCAAAATCTGTCTCTTCCACTATCTGCCGCAGAGTCGAGTATGAAAGAACGGGATTATACGGAATAACCCCTAATAAACGCAGCCCTTTTCTCTTCAATCCCCGTTCCACCAGAGGTTTTATCCTGTCGAGCTTTTCAGGAAGCACCTTATTAACAATAACACCCAGGACTTCCACTCCTTCCCTCTCAAAAAGCGCTTTATTTAAAACCACTTCATCAACAGGCCTGCCGATCCCTCCGGAAGAAATTATGATGACTTTCGAACCCAGGAGCCTGGCTACTGCGGCGTTTGAATGGTCGAATACTGCCCCCACCCCGGCATGCCCGGTGCCCTCAATAACCACAAAATCCTTATCTTTGCAAACCCGTTTGAAAGAACGCATGATCCGGCCGGAAAGTATACGCGGCGAAGGATGAAGGATGTATTCCTCGGTAAAACCCCGTTCCACCGCTATCGGGCTCATATCTTTAAGCCCGCAGTGGATACCGCACACCTCTTCGACCAGCAGAGAATCCTCGTCGACCTTTAAGCCGTCTTCCTCGAGATAACGCTGGCCGATAGGTTTGATAAAACCGATACGTTCGTACCGTTCACGGAAATTAAAAATGAGCCCCAGGGAAACGGTGGTTTTGCCGTCATTCTGTTTGGTGGCGGCTATAAAAATCTTCTTCATTTTCCCGTTTCACAAATGCGATTCTATCCTCTTTTTTAATTCCGATTTATTTAACGCTCCTACCACCTGCTCGGTTATCTTTCCTTCTTTAAAGAACACAAGCGTTGGAATGGACATAATACCGTATTGACCGGCTGTCCGGGGATTCTCATCCACGTCAACTTTTCCGAACTTTA
>JAQTZX010000140.1 GCA_028687525.1 Candidatus Omnitrophota bacterium | reverse complement strand
AACTCCCCTTTTGCCAAAGGCGGTATTTTTTTCTTTTCCCCCTCATCCTCTTCATTCTTTTTATACAGCGCGGTAAACCCTTCGAACACGAGAGTTGAACCGGAAGCGCTGAACAGGTATTTTTTCCGCGTTGATGATCACCGTGGTTACCAAAGAACGCGCCGGGGTCATCTGGCTGGCCACGAAACGGTTGTAGATAAGCTCATAAATCCGGCACTGGTCTTCATCCAGGTAATGCCTGACTTTCTCGGGAGTATTTTGGACGAAGGTCGGACGTATCGCCTCATGCGCCTCCTGCGCGAACTTTTTCACCTTATAGATATTCGGGGTTTCCGGAAGGTAATCTTCGCCGAATTTATCCCCGATAAAACCCCTGACCTCCTTGACCGCCTCCGGAGCGACATGAGTGGAATCGGTGCGCATGTACGTGATAAGACCAACCGGCCCCTCCTCTCCGATATCGATACCTTCATACAACTGCTGTGCCAGGATCATGGTCTTGGTAGCGCTGAATTTGAGTTTATTGAACGCGTCCTGCTGGAGCGTGCTGGTAATAAACGGGGGGTCGGGGAAACGCTTCTTTTCCCGCTGCTTAATATCCGTGACCTTGAACTGCTTGCCGTTTATATCATTGATGATAGTATCGGATCCTTCCTTATCCGGTATTTGGACTTTTTTATCTTCTATCTTTTCCAGCTTCGCGGTAAATTGATTTTTGCCGTCATCGACCGACGGTGGACCGTCGATTTTTTTTAACTCCGCCTCGATTTCCCAGTATTCCTGGGGTATAAAATTCCTTATCTGCTTTTCCCGGTCAACGATCAAGCGCAGGGCAACCGACTGCACCCGCCCGGCGCTCAAACGCGGAGCGATCTTTTTCCAAAGAAGCGGGCTTAACATATACCCCACGATCCTATCCAGGACCCTGCGCCCGATCTGCGCCTCGACCATCTTGAGATCAAAATCCCGGGCATGCTCAAAGGCGTTTTTGACCGCGGAAGCGGTGATCTCGTGAAAAACCACCCGGGAAACATCCTTATTTTTAAAAACCCAGGATTTAATGTTCCAACCGATAGCCTCTCCTTCCCGGTCGGGATCGGTAGCCACATAGATATTATCTTTTCCTTTAGACTCTTTCTTAAACTGGGCAAACATCTTCTTCCTGCCTTTGATAACCACGTAAGCCGGTTCGAACCCTTTTTCAACATCAACCCCCAGTTTTCTCTGCGGGAGATCTATAAGATGCCCCATGGAGGGAATGACCGCAAAATCCGTTCCCAGGATTTTGCTTATGGTCTTTGCCTTGGTGGGAGACTCTACGATAACCAGACTTTTCTTTGCTTTAGCCATGATGAACCCTCATAAATTGTTTACCCGGAAGCTCTTTTATCAAATTTCTCTGCTGCAACCTTAAAAGTATACTATATATTTTAGAAATTTCCACACCTGAATTTTCCGCCAGCTCATCCAGATGGATAGCTCGATCATGGAACAGAAAAAAAACAGACGCTTCTTGAGGCGTCAGTTCCGGAAAAACCGCATTCGCGTTCCCCGTTTCCGGAACCGGCACCGCCTTGCTTTTCGGCAAGATGCCGATTTGCAATTCTTCTTCAATATCCGCGACTGAAGTAACTAATTTAGCCCCCTGTTTTATTAACTCGTGAGTGCCAAAAGAGCCGGCAGAATCAATTTTTCCCGGCAAAGCAAAAACCTCCCTGCCCTGCTCCAGGGCGAAATTCGCGGTTATCAAGGCGCCGCTGTTGCGCGCCGCTTCAACCACTACCACCCCTAAAGACAACCCGCTGATCACCCGGTTACGCCGGGGAAAATTCTGCTTGAGTGGCGCCGCATCGATGGGAAATTCCGAGACCACCGCTCCCTGCCGGGTTATGGAATCAGCCAATGCCATGTTCTCTTTCGGATACAACCGGTTAAAACCACTGCCGATGACCGCGATAGTACGGCCGCCGCTTTTCAAAGCCCCGGTATGAGCCGCGGTATCGATGCCCCGAGCCAGTCCGGAGACAACGGTATATCCCCTGCCGCACAAATCAACGGCAAATTTTTCCGCGCTTGACAAACCGTAAAACGAAGCCCGGCGGGAACCCACTACCCCTATGGCCAGAGCATCCTCCTCTTGAATTTCCCCTTTAACATACAGAACAATAGGAGGATCGGAAATATAGGTAAGATTCCGGGGATAATCCGTGCTCTCGCGGGATATTATCTTCAGGCCAAGCTTTTCGGACAGTTTAAACTCTTTATCTATCCGTTCTTTCCTTACCGAAAGAATGCCGGCCGCGATCTTTTCCCCGATCCCGAACACCGTCATCAACTCTTCGCGCCGTGCCTTAAAGATATTCTCCGGCCTGCCGAAATACGCCAACAGCTTCCCTAAGCGCACACCGCCGATATCCAGGCACATATTCAAACCAACCAGCGCTTCCAGACTTGTCATACTCCCTCGATTGATGAAAAAGCCTGCCTGCCGGCAGGCAGGCTTTTTGATCAGACTGCTTAAGAGGGTTTTTCAGCACCCTGTTAGATAAGTTCGCCGCCCCACAGTTGTTCAATAAACAACTGCCATGGTAAAATTTTGATATTACGGGTTACATCACGGGATTGTTTTTCTAAACAGACAAGGCGGCATTTTTTTACCGGCCCATCCTCAATAAGCGCTTGCAGCGAACGAATATCTCCTTCGTGCACGCGGGAAGAACCTTTAATTTCAACCGCCAATTCTTTCTCTCCTAAGATAAAATCCACTTCTCTGCCGGTAGAAGTCCGCCAAAAGGTTATCGGCATATCAGGATTTCTATAAGCCTGGTAGGCTTTTAATTCCATGAGAATGTAATGTTCAAACGCTTTACCGAATTCGGGGCTCCCTATACGAGGTTGGCGGCGTGATAAATAATTTGCAACGCCGACATCGAAAAGATAAAATTTCTCGGTTATGATCATACGCCGATTTTCCGATCTTTTCCATGGAGGTATCCGAAAACCAAGATAGGTATCTTCGAGAATATCGAAATACGTACGGATTACCTTATGAGAAACGCCGGTTTCTCTGGCGATATTTACATAATTTATAAGCTCACTCGATGTAATTGCGGCTACGCGCAAGAATTCGTTGAAAGCGGGAATATTTTGGGTAAGAGCTTCGGCAATAATTTCTTCTTTTAGATAATCTGCGACATACGCACGGAGATCTTCAATGGGATTAGCTGACACATAATGCGCCGGTAAAAGGCCGGAAATCATTACCCGTTCCAGATCAAAACCCGTTACCTCCAGGAATGAGAGAGGCACCATAGTTTTTCTCCAAGCTCTCCCCCCAAGTAAATTAGCATGCCCCCGGCGCAACTTTCGCGCGCTTGATCCGGTAAGCAAAAAAGATAAGTTTTTATTTTCAATAAGCCAGTGAACTTCATCCAATAGCTGGGGGACCTTTTGCACTTCATCAATAACGATAAAACCTTTGTAATCCTGATAACGCTCCCGCAACAACGCGGGACGGGAAACATATTCCGCCAAAGTATCAGTTTTAAGCAAATCAATAACCGTGGCTTTTTTAAGCGCATGAGAAATCCAATAGGTCTTGCCTACTTTTCGAGGTCCCCATAAAAATGCGGATTTACCGGCGGGAAGATTGAGTTCAAACAACCTTTTTTTGATATTCATAATAAGGGAATTTTATCCGAATAAATTATCCTTGTCAAGCAATTTGTTTAAATACCTGCCGTTTTCCACTCCCTATGCGTCCAAAATCGGTACCGGGTACCGATTCAAGGCGGTACCCGGTACCGAACTAATCGGAGACCTGTCCCCCATCAACAGCTATCCGCTGCATAATTCGCTCAACAACCTGATCCAAAGTCAGATCTGAAGTATCGACCGTAAAATCCGCCTGGGCATAATACGGAGCCCGTGTTTTTAACAAATCCTCTATTTTCTCTCTGGAATTAGGGACATTCAATAACGGACGGTGAGAAAACCGTTTTGTCCTTTCATGTATCGCCTCCGTGGACGCAGTCAGACAGATGATTATCCCGGTGTCTTTCATGGTCTTTATGTTCTGCGCGTCTATCACGATACTCCCGCCGCAGGAGACCACCTGGCTGTCTTTCCCGCTTATTTCTTCCAGTACCTGCTTTTCAATTCTCCTGAAATACGATTCTCC
>JAQTZX010000139.1 GCA_028687525.1 Candidatus Omnitrophota bacterium | reverse complement strand
TATAATCGAATTCCTGCCCGATGCCACGCTGGTTATAAACGCGGAAAAAAAAGTCATTGCCTGGAACCGGGCGATTGAGACCATGACCGGCGTCAATAAGAAAGATATGATCGGCAGGGGGGATTATGCCTATGCCGTCCCTTTTTACGGCCGTCGCAGGCCGATCCTTATCGACCTGGTAGGGATGCATGACCGGATGACCGAGGCCAAATATAGTTATGTGAAACGGGTTGGGGATACCTTGTACGCGGAAGTTTTTGTGTCCCGGTTATTCGACGGGAAGGGCGCGTTCATCTGGGTCAAAGCTTCTCCGTTGTATGACAGCGAAGGCGCGGTGGTGGGGGCGATCGAGTCTGTGCGCGATATAACCGAGCGCAAACAGGCGGAAGAGGTCTTACGCCGGGATAAAGAGGTTTTTGAGCGATTAGTAGAGCAGCACAGTACGGAATTGCTCAGGGCGCAGAAAGAACTGGCGGAGAACAAACGGCTTTCCGATATCGGAACTTTGGCCGCCACCGTAGCCCATGAATTGCGCAATCCGCTGGGGGTTATCCTGACCGCCGCTTATAATATAAAGATGAAATCGGACGATAAGGGTATCCGCAAGCATCTGGTCAATATCGAGAAGAAGATATTCGAAAGTAACCAGATAATAAATAACCTGTTGAACTACGCCCGTATAAAGATGCCGGAGTACCGGCGGGTGCGAATTGATTTTTTGTTGAATGAGTGCGTTATGTTCGCGAAGAAACGGTTTCGCAGCCCGGGAATTACCGTAGAAAAGGCGTGGCAGGACGTGAAGGGGAAATTTGTCCAGGTTGATCCGGTTCAGATTCGGGAGGTTTTTAATAATATCCTGAACAATGCTTTTCAGGCCGTCCGGGATAAAAAAGGCAGAATACGGGTGTCTGCCGGCGTTGATCCGCAGGGTTTTTTGAGGATAAGCGTCAAAGATAACGGCGTTGGCATGGATGAAAAGGAATTGGGAAAGATATTCGATCCGTTTTATACCACCAAGCCGAAGGGCACGGGGCTTGGTCTTACTATCAGTAAGGACTTGGTTGAATTGCACGGCGGGAGAATATATATCGAGACGAAGCATGGTCAAGGTACAAGCATAACAGTGAAATTGCCGGTAGAAAAACCGGTGTAATCTCGCAGTAAGCCTTCCGGTCAAAAGGCCGCGAAGAATTATCCCTATGTGGAAAAAAGTCGGAAAAAAGCGGATTTTGTCTCTTTACAAAGACCCCCGGTGTGGAATACTTGTAACAGGAGGGGAAAAAAGGCTATGGTTATGAGAAAAGTGATGGTTGTAGATGACGATAAAGAGTTCCTTGACGAGTTGAAAACAACGCTTCGGCAGGGAGGATACAGAGTGAAGATTGTGCAGGAGGCGCGGAAAGCGGTGGCGGCGGCAGTGGAGTCAAGCCCGGATGTGATCCTGTTGGACCTTAAAATGCAGGGTATGACCGGATTTGAGGTTGCCAATAAATTAAGGGTGGTCCCCGGGACGAGGAATATTCCCATAATCGCGATGTCCGGGTTTTTTACCGAGAACAGGGACGATCCGCTGTTGGGTTTCTTTAATATCAATTATTACCTGCAAAAGCCGATCTATCCTTTGAACGTGATCGACAAGATAGAAAGAGTTTGTCATGAAACAGGGAAGAAATAACCGGGGCGGGTGCCGGTAAATGGGTAACAAGTAAGAGTATCAGACTGCTTAAGAGGGTTTTTCAGCACCCGGATAGATCATTCCTCCGTTAATCTGCAGTTCAAAGGCCTTACGGATGATAAGATGATTATTAAACGGTGCAACCGGCGGAAGAAATTTGTCATTACCGCCGTCGGTTTTGTTCCGGTGAGGAAGTTTTTGACACTGCGCCGGATAAGTGCCACGGTGCCGTACCGGATGGTTCCGATTTTGGCCGTATGATGAACCGGATCGCCGGGTATACCGAAGAGAGCAGGAATATTTTAGGGAAAGGATGATGCCATGGATAATGTCCCGGGCACACCGGTAAGAACGGCGGGGATACCGTATAATAAGGTTCTTAAAGAAGACCGGAAGATCGCTTATTTTTCCATGGAGATCGGTATAGACGCGAAGATACCCACTTACGGCGGAGGTTTGGGTATATTAGCCGGTGATACCGTGAGATCCTGCGCCGATCTGCGGGTGCCGCTGGTTGCGGTTACGCTCTTATATAGGAAAGGATATTTTCGCCAGGAGATAGACGAGAACGGCTTGCAGAAGGAATTTCCCTGTGAATGGAATCCGGCAGATTTTCTCGAACTTTTGCCGTACAGGGCGAGTGTTACCATAGAAAATAGGAAGGTTACCATCCAGGCGTGGAAATACCGGGTAATCGGCATAAATGGATATTACGTCCCGGTTATCTTCCTGGATGCCGATGTGGCCGATAACAGCGATTTCGACCGGGGGTTGAGTTATTACCTGTATGGGGGTGACGAAAAATACAGGATTGCCCAGGAGGTTATCCTGGGTATCGGCGGGGTGAGAATGCTTAGGGAGGCGGGGTATAAACATGTGAACAAGTATCATATGAATGAGGGGCATTCAAGCCTGCTTACGCTGGAATTATTGAAAGAAAATAAAAAGAAGGACGAATCTTCCTGGGATATCGAAGGAGTAAGGAATATGTGCGTGTTTACCACCCATACTCCGGTTCCCGCCGGGCACGATAAATTCCATTACGGCCTGGTCGATTATGTCTTGAGCGGCTACATACCAATGGATTTCTTGAGGAGTGTGGGAGGAGATGACCGTTTGAATATGACCCTGCTGGCTTTGAACTTGAGCCAATACGTAAACGGCGTGGCGAAACGCCACGGGAAGGTCTCACGGGAAATGTTCCCCGGATATTACATCGACTCCATCACCAACGGTGTTCATGTCAATACCTGGGTGTGTGACAGTATGAGAAAGCTTTTTGACAAATATATCCCTGAATGGAAGAATGATCCTTTCAGCCTGCGGTATGCCCTTAGCATCCCCCGGGATGAACTGCTGGGTGCTCACCTGGAGGCCAAGCATGGTTTGATCGATCGTGTCAACGCCGCGACCGGCGGTTCCCTTGAGTATAACACGTTTACTGTGGGTTTCGCCCGCCGGGCCACCGCGTACAAACGGGCGGATCTGGTTTTTTCGGACATAACCCGGCTGATACAGATAGCCGGGAGCGCCGGTGGAATACAATTCGTTTTTGGAGGAAAGGCTCATCCAGGGGACTGGCAGGGAAAAGAGCTGATAAAACGGGTCATTGCCATCTCGAAGCAGTATAAAGAGCATCTGCGTGTTGTGTATCTTCAGAACTATGACATGGAACTTGCCAAAACATTGATATCCGGGGTTGACTTGTGGTTGAACACGCCCCAGAAGCCGAAGGAGGCCTCCGGTACTTCCGGGATGAAGGCGGCATTGAACGGTGTTCCCAGCTTGAGCGTCCTGGACGGATGGTGGATCGAAGGGTGTATCGAAGGTTTGACCGGCTGGTCGATCGGAAAGGCGCAGGAGGCGGAGAGCAATGACGCGGAAGACGCGCGGTCACTCTATGAGAAACTGGAGAATGTGATCATTCCCGCTTTTTACAACAACCGGGGGAACTGGGTGGATATCATGCGCCAGTCAATCGCTATTAACGGATCATTTTTCAATACCCACCGCATGGTTCAGCAATACGTATTGAACGCGTACCTTGGTTAAGTTTGATAATTTGTATTTCGTAGTCCATAAATCATGATACGCAATACGAATTCGGAAAAGGGATGGATTGTATAAAGCATTCCCTGTAGTTACGGATTACGATTAACGTTTTTTAAACCTTATGTCTTCGATTGAGACAAAATTCATGCGCCTCGCTATTAACAAGGCGGTGCAGGGTATACGGAAGGGACAGACACCTTTCGGCGCCTGTATCGTCAAGGGGAACAGGGTGATCAGCCTGGCGCATAACAGCGTGTGGAGAGATACGGACATAACCGCGCACGCGGAGATAAACGCCGTAAGAAAAGCCTGTAAGAAATTAAAAACCATCGATCTGTCCGGATGTGTTATCTATTCCACCTGCGAGCCTTGCCCTATGTGTTTTGCCGCCTGCCACTGGGCGGGGATCTCCGCGATAATCTTCGGCGCGCGCATAGCGGACGCCCGAAGATCGGGT
>JAQTZX010000138.1 GCA_028687525.1 Candidatus Omnitrophota bacterium | reverse complement strand
GTTCAAAAACCACTGCCGCGGCCAGTATCCCCAGCCCGAATTCATCCAGCTCTTCGAGGAATTTCCGGTCGTACAATTCCGTGATCAGCAATTCATATCCGTAAACGCATTTGGCAAACTGTCCTTTGACGGATAGTGCCCCGTCTTCTATATAATTCAGGTCTTTGAGGAATTTTATCTTGGCTTCCAACAGGCGCACTGCTTCCCGTTGTTCGTTTCTTTTAGACTGGAAATTATGGAATGAGCGGGGATAGATATCTACCAGCCGGTCCCCGTGTTTTTCGTAGAGGTTTAGGATGGTGGCATAGGAGGTATTGAACTGGCTGTTGACTTTCTCCGGCGGCCCGTATATGATGCGGTTTACTTCTCCGAAATTGATCTTGAAGGGGTTGACTCTGCAGTAGACGAATCCTTCCTTATCCAGCCCGCGCCTGCCGGCGCGTCCGGCCATCTGATAGAAGTCCCTGGTTTTCAAGTTGCGTTTATAGTGTCCGTAGTATTTCTGGAGCTGGTCGAAGATGACCGAGCGGCTGGGCATATTGATGCCCAGGGCAAAGGTTTCGGTGGTGAAGATGAGTTTCAGCAGGCGGCTGGTAAAGAGTTGTTCGATGGTTTCTTTGAGTGTGGGGAGCATCCCGGCGTGGTGAAAGGCGATCCCGCGTTTGACCAGGGGGATAAGCTCAAGCGCACTTTTTTCTGTTTGCAGATCGTATTTGGCGCAGAGACCGGCGTACATCGCGGAGATCTTTTTCTGTTCTTCGGTATCCAGGAAATTGAAATCTGCCATTTCCCAGGCCAGTTCTTCCGCTTTTTTTCTTCCAAAAACAAAATAGATACAGGGGAAGCCGTTTCTTTGCCGGATATACTCGATCAGCGCATCGAGTTTGTTTCCCCGGGCGTGGTGCGTTTTCCTGAGATGCTCGATCTTGTCCACGACCTGGTTCTGGCACTGGTAAAAAAAATGCAGGGGAACCGGGCGTTTGTCTTCGATCACAGTCTTGACCTGTTTGCCGTGAATGGACTCCAGCCAGGCCGCGAATTCCTTTATATTGGGGATCGTCGCGGAGAGGCAGAGTATGTTCATGTGTTCGGGCATTAAGATGAGGGATTCTTCCCATACCGTCCCGCGTTCGGGGTTGTCGATGTAATGCACTTCGTCGAAAATGACCCAGGAATACTGCCGTAGGGATTCGGGATCGCCGAGGACTTTGTTGCGGAATATCTCGGTGGTCATGATCAATACCGGTGCATCCGCGTTCAGGGAAATATCCCCGGTGAGTATTCCCACGCTGTCTTTGTATTGTTTGAGGAAATCGCGGAATTTCTGGTTGGAGAGGGCTTTGATGGGAGAGGTGTATATCACGGCCATATTCGCTTCCAGGCAGCTTGTGATGATGTGTTCAGCGATGGCTGTTTTTCCCGCACCCGTAGGAGCGGAAACAATCACCGAATACCCGTTATTAATATAGTCGATAGCCTCTTGTTGGAACGGATCATAAATCATGCCCTCTATTATAGTAGAAATCCGCACCCGGTGCAAATCCAATCTTGAATCTTGTACCGGGTACGGACCTAAAGCTGTACCGGGTACAGAGCTAAAGCCTGCCTGCCGGCAGGCAGGCTGTACCCGGTACTGAATGCGGGATCTGTTTTTTTAAAAGTTAGTTAGAAAATCGGTTTTTAAACGTCTATTATAGTGAGAAGGTAAAAAGTATATTTAACCGTTTCACAAAAGGAGGGTGTGATGGGACGTGTTAAAAGGGTGTTACAGGATAACGGCTGTTATCATTTGATAACTCGAGGCAGCCGCAAACGGGAGGTGTTTAAATCCCCGGATGATTACAATTTTTACCTCAATTTGTTAAAGAAATATAAAAGGAAACACAATATCCGTATTTATTCGTATTGTCTTATGCCGAATCACGTGCATTTATTGGGACAAATATATAAAAAAGAGGATTTATCGCGTTTTATGCATGTTTTGAACAGGGCATATGCGGTATATTTTAACGATATCTACAAAGGCGCCGGGCATGTGTGGCAGGGGAGATATGTAAGCAAGTTGATCCTTAGAGATCAGTATTTCTTTGATTGTATGACATACATTGAGTTCAATCCGGTTCGGGCTAAGTTGGTTAATAAACCGGGAGATTATCCCTGGAGTAGTTATAAAGCAAGGACGCAGGGAAAAAATGATCCGATTCTTGATTCTTTACCGGAGATTTAGGGGGACAGGTATAGCTTTGATTCTGTACCCGGTACAGCCTGCCTGCCGGCAGGCTTTAGATGTGTACCCGGTACCGATTCGGGGGAGTTAAAGTTGGGGGGGGGAGCTAAAGTTGTTGATTTATGGGGGAAAAATGAGTACAATTGAGGACATGGGATATAAAGCGGATTTTGAAAAATACCGGATAGGGTATATTTCCTTGGTTCCGGGGGGGATGTATAATTGAAAAGTACAATTATTTTACTGATTGTTCTTTTTCTACTTCCGTTAGGCATTTATTGTTCTAATAATGCCGCTCATGATTCACCGGGGAAGATTACTATTCCGTTCGGCAAGTCATATAATTATGATGACATGTTGGTCCAACGGGTCGTGGATGGGGATACTTTGAAGCTGGGAAACGGCGAGCGGGTCAGGCTTATCGGTATTGATACTCCAGAGATGCACGAGTCTTCAAAACTCTACCGGGACAGCCGGCGGACCGGCACCGATGTGCAGACTATCAAGGCTTTAGGGAAACGTTCATATGAATTTGTCAGGGGCCTGCTGGAGAATCAGCGAGTACGCCTTGAGTTCGACGTGGAAAAGCACGATAAATACGGCCGCCTGCTGGCGTACGTATATTTGAAGGACGGGACATTTATCAATGCCGAGATCGTTAAACAGGGGTATGCTTCTCTCCTGACCTACCCGCCGAACGTGAAATATGTTGATTTGTTTAAACAATTATACAAAGAGGCGCGGGATAATAAGAACGGCCTCTGGAAGGATCAAGGAGGTTTATGATGCTGCGATATTTGACCGCGGGGGAATCACACGGTAAGGCTATATTGGCGATCCTGGAGGGGATGCCGGCCGGCCTGACGGTGGACGTAAATATAATCAATGAGGAATTAAGGCGGAGGCAATCCGGTTTTGGCCGGGGTAAGCGCATGCGGATAGAAAAAGACCGGGCTGAAGTTATCTCGGGGTTAAAAGGGAATGTTACCCTGGGAAGTCCTATAACTCTGCTTACCTGGAACAAGGATTTCAGTATAGAAAAGCTGCATAAGGTGATCTGTCCGCGCGGAGGGCACGCGGATCTGGCGGGGTTCCTGAAATACGGGTTTACCGATGTCAGGGAAGTTTTGGAACGCGCCTCTGCACGAAGTACTGCGGCAACTGTGGCCGTAGGGGCGATGTGTAAGTTGTTTTTGAACGTTTTCGGCATAAATATCTACAGCAGGGTGGTAGAGGTCGGAGGAGAGGTCTCCCGGGAAGGTATAACGGAAAAGATCAATTCCGCGATGAGAAAAAAAGATACTTTGGGCGGCCTTTTCGAAGTTATCGCTAAAGGGGTGCCGGTGGGATTGGGAAGTTATGTTCAACCGGACAGGCGTATTGACGCCCGTTTGGCGGCCGCGTTTATCTCGATACCCGGGATTAAATCAATTGAATTCGGTTTAGGTATCGGCTATGCCTCCCGGTTTGGTTCCCAGGCGCATGATGCCGTATATCACAGCCGGAGCAAGGGCTATTTTCGTAAGACTAATAACGCCGGCGGCATCGAGGGAGGGATAACCAACGGTGAAGACCTTGTTTTGCGGGCCTGCATGAAGCCGATTTCCACGCTTATGGATCCGCTGGATTCGGTGAATGTAGTTACCAAGCGGCCCGCCAGGGCTGCGGTTGAGCGTTCGGATATATGTGTGGTTGAATCCGCGGGTGTGGTGGCAGAATCCGTCTGCGCGTACGTGCTGGCAGATGCCCTGCTGGAGAAATTCGGCAGTGACAATCTCGAAGACATAAAGGTTTGTTATAAACATTACCTGAATAGAGTAAAAAAAACCTGATTTTTTCTGTTAGAAAATCATTTCTCGTACGTCTATTGTAGTGAAGACAGGTGAAGACCCTGCGATAAGAAGACAGGTTTTTCGCTGTCCGGAACCAGCCGTCGTTAAAGTCCGGCGGACGTAACGGGAGGTGTTCCATGCGGGAGAAATCGGATGTACAGGTAGTACGGTTAT
>JAQTZX010000009.1 GCA_028687525.1 Candidatus Omnitrophota bacterium | reverse complement strand
AGGTAGATATCGCTTAAAGCGCTGTACGCATTTACACGGCGGGGATCGAGATAAACCGCTTTCTGGTAGAATTCAACAGCCCTATCGTCCTGTCCCAGCTTCATATACACATTACCAAGAATATAATTGGTAATAGCGGCCTTTGAATCAAGCGCTAAAGAACGCTTGAATAATACCTCCGCTTCTTTATATAAACCACGGTTATAATAGTATGCGCCACGATTATAAAAAAGGATCGCCGCCTTCGGCCTGCCCGCAACCACCAGGACAACGAGCAAAATAACAATAAGCACTATCGAGTATATGTTTCCCCGTATTCGGCTTTTATCCCGGACCATATGCGGTATAATTAAAAAAGCAACTCACCTTTATTTCAAGGAAAGTTGCCCCGGTTTTTAAAGGATCAAATCCAGGCCCTGTCCCGGTTTTCCCGGTTCACGAAAGCCGCCGGCTTTAGTCGGCGGCCTGTCGATTTTATATGTTGACGGCGGTTTAATGCCTCCGTCAGCGAAAACCGTTGGAGGACAAAGTTATCTAACGGGGTTTACTGCGTTTGAACTTCTTCGAACCTGACACCTTTTTTCTTCAGAAACTCGAAAGCAATGCCGATTTCTTTTTCTGACCCCTCAAAAATCAATATAGCCCACCCGGTATCGGTGGAAAAAGAAGCCTCCAATATTTGCACCACCACATTGAATTGTTTGCACAAGGAACAAATAACCGCTTCCTCTTTCAGATCAGCGGGAAACACCAGTTCGGTTTTTATCTTCATACCTTTTTCTCATCACAAGCGCCGTCAGCATCAAAAGATAGCTTACCGCGGCGCACAAAAAAGCTATTAAAAAATAACCTGCCGCAACCGGAACCGCTATTTGCAAAAAAGACGCTTCCAAAAAATTACGCCACTGGAACTGCCGGAGAAAAAACTGCCATTGGGCATAAACATCTTCCCAGTTACTGCCCATTATAACAGAGCCTAATTTGATTGACAAGACAATTGTTACGATGCTAAACCAGGTATTGGTAAGAAGGCTTCCGAGTAAAGCGGCGGCGCGGTTTACCCGGAATAATGCGGCTAAGATCAAAGCGGCTATAGGCCCGGTCCCCGGTAAAATACCCGAGAAAACACCCAGCCCGAACCCCAAAGCTATTCTCTGCGGGCTGTCATCAATCCGGATGAATTTTAAAAAAAACACCTTAAAGAACCGTGAAATCCTAACGCCCCACGATCTTTTCATGAATAAAACTATTTTGGTTTCGAAAAAAACTGGTAGCCCACTCCATGCACTGTCACTATATACCGAGGATGAGCCGGATTTATTTCAATCTTCTGCCGGAGTTTGGCAATATGCTGATCAAGGGTGCGCGTGGTACTTTCATGATTAAGGCCCCAAATCTCATTCAACAAAGTAAAACGGTCGATCACCATTCCATCGTGTTTCATGAATAACTGCAGTAACTGAACTTCCCGCAAAGTAACCGGAAATTCACTTTTACATTTTCTCCCTTTGAGCGTCTTGGGATCAACATAAATATCCGAGAAGCTTATCGGATTATCATCCCGGTTTTTAGGCTTTAGGTGTGTGCGCCTTAAAGCCGCCCTAACCCGGGCAAGAAGTTCATTGATCCCGAACGGCTTTACGATATAATCATCCGCTCCTAACGTCAAAGCGGCAACCTTATCCACTTCCTGGCCTTTTGAAGTCAACATCAATATCGGAGTGATATCATCCTTACGGCGGATTTCCCGACAAACATCGTAGCCGCTTTTTTCCGGCATCATAACATCCAAAAGTATCAAATCCGGATTCTCGCTCGCATACTTGCACAAAGCCTCCGCTCCGTCCCTCGCGGAACTCACCTCAAACCCCTCCCCGCTTAATAAATCGACGAGACCGATCAAAATAGGCAGTTCATCTTCCACAACCAGGATCTTCTCTTTCATAGTGTCCTCACGAGTTCATCAACGGCACCTTTACCTGAAAAATACTCCCGCCTCCATCCCGGGGGAAATACTGAATATCCCCTTTATGCGCAAGCATTATGTGCTTCGCAATAGCCAAACCTAATCCCGTGCCTTTTACTTTAGCGGTCATGCGATTATCCACCCGGGAGAATTCCTTGAACAGATCTTTCGCTTTTTCCACAGGGATACCAATTCCTCTGTCGAATATCGTGATCAAGGCGAAGCCGTGATGTTTCGAAACTTCCAACGCGATTTCCTTCTTATCCGCGGAATATTTCTCGGCGTTTGAAAGAAGGTTGATAATCACCCGCACCAACGATTCTTCGTCGGCTTTCACATTCAACTCATCGTATTCCGTAAGAAACCGCACCTCAAACCCGTTATGTGCAAGACGGACTTTTTGCACTTCGAAAGCAGCCCTGCACAATGAAACAATATTGACCGGCTGGAAATTAAACATCTTCTTTCCCCGTTCCAGACCGGAAAAATCAAGGACATCGTTTATAAGACGGGTAAGCCGTTCAGTTTCCGAAATTACCATATCCAGATATTCCTCTTTTTTCTTCTCATCGGCCTGACGCCTGCTTTTCAACAACTCCGTAAGCATCCGTATAGAAGTTAACGGGGTTTTAAGTTCATGAGACACATTGGCCACAAATGTTGTTTTCTGCCTGGCAAGTTTAACTTCCCAAAACAAAAACTTTAAAACAAGAGTAACACCGGCAGCGATGAACACGAGAAGACCGGCCACGCCTCCCCATAAAACAAAAGATAATTTCCGGGCTTTCGCGAGCACCACCGCATAATTGCCGGGTGGATAACCTGCAACTTCCCAATAAGGAATTTTTTCGCTGATTTCCCGGTAATAAAACGGATGCCCAAAATCATGGCGGCCGTTTTGAAAAGGAACTCCCAACGGCAACCCGTGTTCGTCGAGAATAAGCAGAGAATAACCACCCAAACCTCCGGTATCATCATTTTGAGAACTCCACCCCGCAGTGATCATGCGCAGACGTTCCACAAAAACATTCCGGTCGATCAAACATCCGGCAATATCACCGTTCGGATCTTTCTTCCAAAAAATAAGGATCAGGTTTCCTTCTATAATCCTGGGTATTATACCGGAATCACTCCGGCCAATTATCATATTGAAAGTTTCAGGTTTAGAAATAAATTCGGAAAATCTGTCATCCCGTATGCCTGCCAACAACGGTGATACGGCATTCCTTCCCGGTTTTCCCTTGTAATAAATCTGCCAACCGCCGGTAACAGCCAACCGGTAAATTTTTTTTCGCATAGCGGCAGAATCATCAATCATATCCAGTACCGGCAAACGTTTCACGCAAATTTCATGGGCTTCCGGTAAAACTGCCGCATAAGCAGCTACGTGAGGATCGTTTTTGTCAACAATAAGATCCGACCCCAACAATAAACCGGCTTGCCAAAGCTGGCCGTCAAAAGCGCGGGAATAATCCGTTTCGCCGAATGAAGACGCTCTCAACTGCAGGTGCTCTTTTTCAATTTCCGGTTTTCTCAATACTGCTATCCGGGATGCCTCTGTTATAATCTTATCGTTGTAGACCAAAACGATGCTTTTGAATACGGGAACAAAAGATTTACCTGATAGGAACTGCAGGTTCCCGGTAAAAAATTCGCTTTCAACCGAAGATACAATTTCGCCTTGAGACGGCAGCAACACTCCTTTTCCGTCCGGTATCAAAAACGGGACATCCACCCAAGAAGAACGCTGTTTCCATTGCCGGAGATAATCCCCTCCTTTTAAATCTGACGGAAAAACCGCGGAATCTCGAAGTTCACGCTCGATCAAAGAAAGTTCAACATTAACATCCAGTATTACAGACGCCATATCCTTCCGGAAATTAACCCTGATGTTTCTCACAATAGAAGCAGTCTCTTTTTCATGATTAACGGCAATGCCGAATAAAATAACCAGGAAAACGATGAGAACGAACATTCCCCCAATCAGAAAAATGTATTTAAGTTTTGAAACCCGGAATATACGCATAGCGCCTTCTTCCTTTTATGAGTATTATTATTACATTTTTTACCTGATTTATCAAGTTAAAGCGGTTTATTCCCGCTCTATGCCTTGCCTCTCAACAAAAATCACAGGAGGACATCACATCCTTCCTGTGATTCTGTTGTTTTCAGCTTACATTAACCGCGGATACCCGTATCCCGCGATGCGGGTATCCGCCCGCATATATACTATTCAATCAAATATTTCATTTCAGTGTCGCCACAACGCTATCACTGCCGGTAGTAACTACTATTCCTGATCCGGATGGGGTTAATTTCCTGTTGGGCGCGATAGTACCGGTTTCATCGGAAAATGTCGCCATTCCGTCAGTAAAAGATTCGGCTGAACTCACATCCGTGGTAAAATTAGGATCAGAACTTGCAGGCGTAGAATCGTCTAATGCAGGCACACCAACAAACAGAGCCTTCTCTTCCTCCGATCCTACCAGAATAGGAGTGAAAACTTCTTCTGTATCTGAAGAAATAGTGGCAGTTACAGAATCAGTATCCTCTGTTATATTAAGCGGTTCGACATCGTTACCGGCAGCCGGATACGTTGCTAATTCATTCGCTTCCTCCGATCCTACCAGAATAGGAGTGAAAACTTCCTCCGTATCTGAAGAAATAGTGGCAGTTACAGAATTAGTATCCTCTGTTATATTAAGCGGTTCGACATCGTTATCGGCAGCCGGATACGTTGCTAATTCATTCGTATCAGAAACGTATGTAGCTAAGCCGCCCGAAGATTCGGAAGGAGCGTACGTAGCTAATACTTCCGGAGATTCGACTGGTGCTTCGCCGGTATAAGCAGTCACGCTGCTTCCGGTAACCACCGTATAAGCAGGTTCCGAAATTCCGGTCGCTTCTGGAGTGGTATTAATAGAGTAGCTGCTTGCGGTGGACGTTCCTTGGAGCGTTGCATAACTCCACGTTGCTAATCCCGATTTATTGACGTTCGACTGATAGGTAGCCAATTTTGCGGTGTTTGCAGGTTCGGATTCGGGTTCATATGTACTTATTCCCTGTTGAGCAAAAACCGTACTCACAAAAATACTCAAGGTAAACACAAAAAACATCCCCAAACATACATTAATCTTTTTCATTTCCCCCCCCATAAATTGAATTTTTTAAACGGTTGATTTGAACTGTTATTTACTTTGATTCGTTTTTTCCTCCTACTAATCATTACTAATGCCATTAGCCTGCTTCTCCCCCCTTTCTTACGGCAAGTTTTTATTTTCTGTAATGAAAATATACCATGAAATCCATACTCTGTTGTCATCACCAGGTCAAAAATATGTAAAAAAATTGCAAAATGCCTGTTTCCCTCATTTTATAGACAGCGGGCGGCTCTTTTAAGGTGGGTTAGCGGGGTTTTATGTGGATTCCGGCGAGTTTTTCAAGTCCGCGGGATTCTTGTACCCATCCGTTTTCCAGACCGAGTTTTTCCATAACCTGTTGTGCGGATTGATATTCTGCAATACTCAAACGGCGGGCAATATCTTTATACTGCGGTAATTGCGCTGATTTATAGTAAGGATTATACTGACTCATTAAACTGATGTATGACTCTTTAGACAGCTCTTTCGCGATAAACCGCATTACTTCTTCTGTCCCGGAAACACTGCCGGGAAGCACCAGATGCCTGATGATCATACCCCGGGTAAGTATTCCCTGGCCATCAAAAACAGCTCTCCCAACCTGCCGATACATCTCTTTTACAGCCTCCTGATTATACCCGGGATAATCTTCCACACATGAATAAGTACGCGCCATATTAGCATCCGCATAGCGCATATCCGGTAGGTAAATATCCACTATCCCCTCAAGAAGCTTTATAACTTCCGACCGTTCATATCCCCCGGTATTATACACAAGAGGGATCTTTAACCCCTTCGGAATGGCAATGAGCAGAGCCTTTAAAATCTGGGGTATCACATGCGTAGGGGTGACGAAATTGATATTATGGCACTGCAGAGACTGTAACTCCAGCATAAACCCGGCCAACTCTTCACAATCTACCTCCCTGCCGCCTCCCAGCTGGCTGAATTCGTAATTCTGGCAATATACGCACCCCATGGTGCAATTGGAGAAAAAAATGGTTCCTGAACCGTTTGAGCCCGAAATCGGGGGCTCTTCTCCGTGGTGAACCATATAGCTGTATACTTTCGGATTAAGGGCGGTACGGCACATTCCGTTTTCGCCATGAAGCCGGTTAACTTTACATTTCCGGGGGCATAAAACACAGGAACCAAGCATAGAAAAAAACCGGCCGGTTATTTTGGCGAGGATGCCGTCATGATAGAGATTCAGATAGGATGGATACATAAAGTCTCGAAAACACAAAACAAAACTTTTTATACGTGCGGCGTTATATCCGTGTGCTCATGTGTCATTTTTTCAGCTGCTTCGCGTATAATTCCCGGATGTGGTTGAATATCGCTATGTATTCGGGGGTCCGGTAATCGGGATATGTCCATTCCCAGTGCCGGAAACTCCTGTCCTTGTAAACAAGGGTCACCTCCGCGAATATCCCTTTGCTCAAGTATATCCGGTGGCAAAAATCCTTGGTAGTGGCAAGCACCAGTTTGGCCAGATCGACGAAACCCGGATCGATATTAACCGGCCTGTATTTTTTTACGGCCAGCGAATTCTCAATAGAATTAGTGGCGGCTTTTATACGGGCCAGCCGGTCAAGAGGGACCAATCGTTTAAAACTCACAAATACACGTTTAAGCCCTGTTCCAAATTCCTTTTCGTAATAATCGGTATAGGTAAACGGGATAACGCCGCTTTCAAAATCGATCGCGCCAAAACGCCTGACCAAAGCCGCCCTGGCCTTTTTACAGGCATTATCATCACTGAAAATAAAACCGGCGACGAGTTTAACCGGCGGATACGCAGCAGCGGTTCCCATAATCAGCAGAAAAAAAGTTATTATATCGGTTACGGTACGTCTCGGTTATCGATTCCGGACATTCGGGAATCAAGGTGCTCAACTTTGCAGCGCGGGACCGGCCAAACAACTGTGTACATAGTCGGCGATTTTTTTACGCGGGTTTTCTTTTATCTCGTTGAAAAATATGGCTATATTGAAATATCCGTTGCTTTCATCATCACTTCTGACCACCACGCCCGAACATTCTATTTCACGGGGCTTCTGATTTTTCAAACAAGGCAGGCTCATTTTAACTTTCAGTTTGGTAAACGGAGGAACATATTTCTTAATGGTACAATAAGCCCCGGCGCAACTGATATTCTGCGTCGTAGTGGCGAAATCATACCCATTAGCTACCACCGAAAGAGGAAGTTTCTGCTGCAAACGCGGATGCTGTCTTCTATCTGACCGATCGTATGACATTGTAGTCTCTATTCTTCTTTTCCCTTTGAAGTTTTAGCTTTAATCCAGCACTTCTTGGTGCAATAAAACTTTCCGTCGCGGTAATAAATCTTTAATTTCTTCAACGGTTTTCCGCATCCCGGACAATTCGTTTGTTTTTCAACTTCCGCCTGTTTCGTTTCTTCTGCCGCCATGATGTTGTCCTCGCGATTTTTATGTTTGATTGCTTAATAATCTATCCAGATACTCCATTTCCCTGCGGTCCATATTTAGAAACTCCACTCCCAAATGATAACTGTCTGAATGAGGCAGGGCCGATGTCCAAACTATTTTTCCTTCGGACTTGAGCGTCTTATTATACGGCAAATTTATTTCAAGCCTCAACGGCGTGTTAAGCGGCAAAAAAGAACCGTCGGTAAAACTAAGCCCGCCAACGCTTAAATCTGCTGTTTCAACATCTCTAAATTGGGATTGCCCTCTGATTTGATATCGTAAGGGAGTTCTATACCGGACCCGGGAAAAGCGCCTTCTATTTTCGAACTGCCGCCCAGCCATGCGTTTTTTCAAGGAAGCCGTGGCTAAACATCTTCCCCGTTCTATTAAAAACTTTTTCTCCGGAAGCCGTGGCTGCGGTTCCCTTCCCACTTCTATTTTAAGTATATCATATTTTTCATATATGTCAATAGAATTGTGAAAGCGCTTTCTGCCGATAAACGGTTCTTTTATTTTTTCAAACAATTTCCACATATAGACTTAGCTCTTTCCCTAAAAGATCCCGGATTTTTCCCCTCGACAAGCTTTTGATTTTTTTACGCGCTCAAGGCTGAAAAAATGCGCCCTTCAGAATACGGATGAATAATGTCCGCCCGGTATTTCGCGTTATAAAACCATAGGCTTTAACCCGTGGAGCTTCATTCGATCTCGAAAGAAATAATGACATTAAACGATAACTGTGGATAATCCAATTCGCCCGGGAATAAGGGGAACGGCGAAGCTACGCGGATACTGCGCAAAGCCACATCCCGTAGGTATGCGCTCGGCGAAGACCGTTCAGCATTCAACCGGACATCCATGAGTGAACCATTCCGGGAAATCAAAAAAGTCAAATACACCTCACCGGTTGCCGTACGGGTATATCCCTGATAAGCACAGCGGCGTATCTTTTCCCGGACGATCTGGTAATAACTAAGGTATGAAGGATTGTCTATCTTATTCAAATCTACCGGAGGCAGGTTTACTTTCTTCCTGACGGCGGTAACATCGGGTTTCGGAACCGTAGGTTTTACAAAATCGGTTTTACGGACCAGCATCGTGCTGTTCTTGTTAAGTATATCTTCTTTGCTTATAAACGGCGGCGGCATATTCCTGGCGGAGATCCGCGCCGCCATCTTTAATATTTCCTCTTTTTTAGACCGGGACGCCGTATCCTTGTATTCCGGAGCCCTGTTCCGGACATACGTTATCGCCGCGGGGACATCTCTTCGGCCGCGGGAATGAAACTGCAGGCCTGAATTAACTAATAAAACAGCGGAATGAGCGAAAAAAGAAATCAATAGAGTTATCTGGAATAACCTGTCCGTCATGCCTGTCAGATTAACACAAATCCATAAAGAATGCAAGCTCTCTACGACAACTCCCCGGAATGATGTTTTATAACTTTCCCTTTTACCATGTAAATCACGTCTTCGGCGATATTTGTGGCATGATCACAGATGCGTTCCAGATGACGCGCAATCAAAAGAAGGGGAACTGCCCGTGGAGCCGAAGAGGGATCTTTTGCCATGTAATCGTTGATTAATTCATCCTGCACCAGATTACGCAGATTATCCGCTTCCTGATCGGAGAATACGGTTTTCTTTGCCAGATCCACGTCTTTTTCAATGAAAGAATCGATGGCATCGCGCACCATATCCTGGGCTATAACCGATAATTTCGGAATATCTATAAGCGGCTTAAGCACAGGCTTATCGGCCAATTCCAGCACCCGCTGTGAGATATCAACTGCCAGATCGGCTATCCGCTCCAGCTCGGCGTTTATCTTCATACCGGTGGTAATAAACCGCAAATCTCCGGCCATAGGCTGATGCCTGGCGATCAAATCAATACACCGCTCATCGATCTCCAGTTCCAGTTCGTCTACTTTATCGTCTGTGTCTATGACACCCTGTGCTTCTCCCCGATCCCGGCTCTGCAGCGCTTCTACCGATCTGAATATGGCCTCCTGGGCCATGACCGCCATTTTCAGAATATCCTTGTGCAGGTTCTTCAATTCTTCGTCAAAAAATCTTTCCATCATAATCTCCTTTCAACGTTTAAAGCTTAACCGTACCTTCCCGTTATGTAATCTTCCGTGCGCCGGTCATCAGGAGAGGTAAAGACATGCTCGGTCGGTCCGAATTCAATCAATTCCCCCAGAAGCATGAATCCGGTTTCATCGGAAATACGCGCCGCCTGCTGCATATTATGCGTAACAATTATTATAGTATAATCTTTCTTGAGTTCACGCATTAATTCTTCGATACGCTGGGTCGACTGCGGATCAAGCGTTGAACAGGGTTCATCCATAAGAAGAATATCCGGTTTCACGGCTGTGAGCCTGGCAATACAAAGCCGCTGTTTCTGCTCCAAGGACAAATCAAGAGCGGATCTGTTCAATTTATCCTTGAGCTCCTCCCATAAAAGCACGGATCGCAGGCTTTTCTCCACTATATCATCGAGTTCATGCCTGCGCATATTCGCGTGGATGCGCGGCCCGAAAACAATGTTCTCATATATCGACAGCGGGAACGGATTCGGCCTTTGAAACACCATGCCGACCTTCTTACGCAATCCCGTCACATCCACCGCCTCTCCGATAATATCCTCTTGCTTCATCAGGACATGGCCGCTCATGCGCACCCCCTCCACCAGATCATTCATCCGGTTGAGAACGCGCAAAAGCGTGGACTTCCCGCATCCCGAAGGCCCGATAATGGCAGTGATTATCCTTTCACGAAACCCGGCCCGGATATTCTTGAGTGCGTGAAAATCACCGTACCATAAATCAAGGCCCGATATTTCAATCGCGGATATATTATCCAAATTTCCCCCTGATATAATCATCCGTGCGCTTATCCCGGGGTACGGTAAATACCGTATCGGTTTTATCAAGCTCAACAAGCTTTCCGGAAAGAAAAAACGCAGTCTTATCCCCCACCCGCGCCGCCTGCTTAACATTATTGGTAACCAGGACAATAGTGTAATCGGTTTTCAATTTCATCATTGCCTCTTCTACTTTTGCCGTCGAAACAGGGTCAAGCCCCGAACAAGGCTCATCGAACAGGATCACCTCGGGTTCAACCGCCAAAGTCCGGGCAATACACAACCGCTGCTGCTGTCCGCCGGACAGCTTGAAAGCGGATAACTCAAGCCGGTCCTTGACTTCCTCCCAAAGATATGCCTGCCTCAAAGCCCGTTCCACGGACACTTCCAGTTTATTTCTGTTTTTTACTCCGTGTATACGCACGCCGTAAGCCACATTTTCGAATATCGACAGAGGCAGCGGCAAAGGAAGCGCGAAAACCATCCCGACTTTTTTTCGCACCAGTTCCGTTTCCATTTTCCGGATATCTTTACCTCCCATATCCACCGCCCCGCTCATCCGGAAATTAACATTCAGCTCATTAAGGCGGTTTAACATGCGCAAAAATGTGGTCTTGCCGCTGTTTGACGGGCCGATGACGCTTAATATTTCTTTTGCCGGAATATCCATGGTCAGATTCGAAAGAGCATGGACGGCGCCGAACCAGATATTCAGATCGCGGATCGAAAAAGCTACCATTTTTTCTTCTTCCTGAATTTAAAACGGATTACTATCGCCACCAGATTCATGAACAGAACCAGCGCCAAGAGTACCAGCGCCGTACCATACCGCACTTTCTCATCCACATTCGGGACTTGAGTCGAAATAACATAGAGATGATACGGCAAAGCCATGGTCTGTTCGAATACGGAATGCGGAAGCCGCGGAAGGTAAAACGCGGCCACCGTAAAAAGAATAGGAGCGGTCTCCCCGGCCGCGCGCCCCAGACCCAGGATGGTACCCGTGAGTATGCCGGAAAGGGCGTTCGGCAATACGATATACCGGATAGTCTGCCACTTACTCGCGCCCAAAGAACGGCTTACTTCGCGAAATGAATACGGGACGCTTTCCAGCGCTTCGCGCGAAGTAGTGATAATGATCGGCAATGTCATTATGCCGAGGGTAAAAGAACCGGCGATAATGGAGGCCCCGAACCTGAAAAATACGACGAACAAAGCCAGCCCGAATAACCCGTAAACCACGGACGGCACACCGGCAAGGTTAACGATCGCCAGTTTAATAATACGGGTAAGAAAATTATCTCCGGCATATTCATTCAAGTAAATAGCCGCTAATACGCCGATCGGCAATGCGAATATGATCGCGCCCGTTACCAGATAAACCGTTCCAATGATCGCCGGAAAAATTCCTCCGGCGCGCATCCCCTGCCGGGGAACATCCGAAAGAAACTGCCAATTAACGGCAGGCAGACCCTTCTGGATGATAATAATCACGATAAGCCCGACCGGGACCACGATAAAAAGCGTGGCCAGGAATAAAAGGAAAAAAGCTATTTTTTGCGTCCTCCGGGGATTCCTCATGAAGTCCTCTTGTGCAGAAACAGATCCGCGGTAACATTGACGGCAAAACTTATGACAAACAACACTATCCCGACCGCGAACAAAGCAAAATAATGTTCGCTTCCCACCACCGCCTCCCCCATCTCCGCGGCGATAGTGGCGGTAAGCGTGCGCACCGGCTGGAGGATACTATTCGGGATAACCGCGGAATTTCCGGTTATCATCATCACTGCCATAGTTTCTCCGATAACCCTGCCGATGCCCAGCATGACCGCCGCCAGGATACCCGACGCCGCCGCAGGAAGAATAACCCGGTGGATAACCTGCCAGTGAGTCGCTCCCAGAGCGAGAGCGCCTTCTTTATATGATTTTGGGACGGAGTACAGCGCGTCTTCGGCAACGGAAACGATCGTGGGCATAGCCATGAACGCCAGCATGATCGAACCCGACAACGCGGTCAGCCCCGTCGGCAGACGGAATACACTTTTAACCCACGGCACCAGGGTCACCATCCCGATAAAACCAATCACAACGCTGGGAATGGCGGCTAACAGCTCGATCCCGCTTTTAAGCGCTTCTTTAACGCTGGGTGGAGCTATTTCGGCGATATACACCGCGCAGGCAACCCCCACCGGAATGGAAATAACCGCCGCGCCGACGGTAACCATTAAAGAACCGAGGATCAACGGCAATATCCCCAGTTGAGGAGGCTCCGAAATAGGATACCAGCTTCGGCCGGAAAGAAAACCCGCCGGCGAGACGGAATTGAATACCGCCGCCCCTTCTCGAAGCAGGAAAAGGAATATAAGCACCACGAAAAAAATGGAAGCAAGCCCACAGATAAAGATAAGTTTTTCAATAAAAAACTCTTTGACCTTACGTATGTTCATTTTATCCGTAATAATGCGTTACCGGACAGGGACAAAATCAGTTTTTACCACGATATCCTGGCCCTCTTTGGAAAGACAGAAATCGACAAATTTTTTCACCAGTCCCGCGGGCGCACCGTTGGTATAGAAAAATAACGGCCGCGAGATGGGATAAGACCCGTTGACGACATTTTCAACGGTGGGCGCCACGTATTCCGATTTTTCATCCCGCGCCACCATCACCGCCTTTTGTTTATCAGAAATATAACCCATGCCGTAATAACCGATGGCACCCGTATTCTGGGCGATCTCATCGGCGATGGCCTGAGAGGAAGAAAGCAAAAGGGCCTGGGGAGCGAATTCTTCCCTGCTGCCGGCGTTCCCTTTGCGCAAGATATGTTCTTTAAAATACACGTGCGTTCCGGAATTGACCTCGCGTGAAAGGATAACGATCGCACAATCAAGCCCGCCTGCGTCCTTCCAGTTGGTTATCTTGCCGGTAAATATACGCGCCAGCTGATCTACGGTCAGTGCATTGACCGGATTCTTCGGATTCACCACTACGGCCAGGCCGTCCAAAGCTACTTTGACCGCAACGGGATTCACACCCCTCTGTTTTGCCAGAGTAACTTCTTTTTCCTTGATATCCCTTGAACTCATGGCAACATCGCAGGTGCCGCTGAAAAGGCTCGAAAACCCGGTACCGGAACCGCCGCCGGTAACCGCGATAAAACTTCCGGGATCATCCTGCATGAACTTTTCCGCCCAGGACTGCCCCAGATTAACCATGGTATCCGAACCTTTAATCTGTATGGAATTTTTTTCCGCCGCGGACGCAAGCGCCCCCGCGGACATAAACACAACCGTTGCTGCCACCAGCCATTTTTTCAGCATAGCACGCTCCTTTTTCCGTCATTATACGAAACCGGCATGAGGTTTATGTTAAGATTGGGTAAAATCCGTGTAAAATCGGTCATTACCGGGGAAGGATGAACCAGAATCGTGAACCCAGGCCTTCGCTGCTTTCCACTCCCGCGCGGCCGCCGTGCAGTTCTATGATGTGCTTAACGATGGAAAGACCCAGGCCGGTCCCTCCGAGTTCCCGGGAACGGGCTTTATCCACCCGGTAGAAACGCTCAAAAATACGCGAAATATCCTTCTTCGGGATACCGGTACCGGAATCTTCAACCGTTATTTTTATCCCGCCGTCTTCCTCCCCGCAATAAATCTTGACCATACCCCGGTTCTTATTGAATTTAACCGCATTATCAATAAGGTTGGTCAGTACCTGTTCCATTCGCGCCTTGTCTGCCCGGACGCGGAGTCCGGCGGGAAGAGCATTTTCCAGACACAGGGACTTTTTCATTATCTGCGTAGTAAAACCGGACAAAACTCTGTCAAGAAGTCCTTTCAAATCAAACTCCGTCTTCTCCATCATTGTCGCTTTTGATTCAAGAGAAGACAAATCCAGCAGATCGTTAACCAGGCTGTTTAACCTCCGGGTGTGCTCCTGGATAATGGTCAAGAACTGCCGGTTGTGCTCTTTATCCTCGAGCGCGCCTTCCAGCAGTGTTTCCACGAAACCCATAATGGAAGTCAACGGGGTTTTCAGTTCATGCGAGACATTGGCCACGAAATCCCGTCGTATGGTCTCCAGCTTCTTCAACCCGGTAATATCATGGATGACCGTCAGACACCCGTTCACCCGGTTTTTCTCGAAAACCGGGACGGCGTTGACCTGAAAGACCTTTTGCACCGGCCAGGACAGTTTCAGTTCCCCGGAAACAGACTCCCCCTTTTTCAGGACAGAATCAACGATATCAAAAATATCGTTATTGCGTATAGCTTCCAGGAAAAACCTGTTTTCGGCATCTTTTTTATGTATGGCGAAAATATCCTCCACCGCGGGATTGACGGAAACTATACGGCCGGATATATCGGTTACGATCACCCCTTCGACCATACTGTTAAAAACCGCGGACAACTGCTGGTTCTGCCCCTGGATCTGGCGGATCTTATCTTCGATATCCTGCGCCATTTTATTCAGAGTAACGGCAAGTTCCCCGGTCTCATCCCCGCTGTATCCCAGTATCCTTTTGCTGAAATCACCGGAGGCGAATCTGCGTGATACGCGTATCATCCTGTTGATCGGTCCGACAGCCTGGGCGGCCAGCACGGAACCGAGCATAAAAGCCAGCCCCAGCGCGAATAATAACCCCATAAGTATCGTCTTCCTGATAAGGATACTCTCCGCAAGATTCTTGTCCAGGAAATAAAAAACAAAAAGAAAGGAAACCGCGATGACGAAGAAATACGAAAGGACTAATTTTAACCTGAAGCTTATTTTGACCGGCATAGGCTTTGTTGTCAAATCAGCAAGGTTCGAATCTATAACCGTAATTTTTTACCGTAACGATACGGCGGCCTGCTTTGCCTAATTTTTTACGCAGGGTACGGATGTGCACATCCACGGTGCGGGTCCGGATTTCAAGGGCATTTTCGAAACCCCAGATCGCATCAAGAAGATAATCCCTCGATAATACCCTGCCTTTGGCTTTTATTAACGCTTTTAACAGTTCGAATTCCTTGGCGGTCAAAGATACGGGCCGGCCTTTGAGCGCCGCCTGTATACGGGAAAAATCCACGCGGAGTTCCCCGGAGGTAAACATTTCCGGGAACGCTTCTTTATCCCCGGTACGCCGCAGGACCGCCTTTATGCGGGCGGTCAGTTCGCGGATACTGAAAGGCTTGGTGATATAATCATCAGCGCCTAATTCCAATCCCACGATCTTATCCGATTCCCGGCTTTTGGCAGTGACCATGATAACCGGGATACGGGCGGTCTTCTCTTCTTTTTTAAGCGCTTTACACATCTCCAGCCCGTTCATTCCCGGGAGCATCACATCAAGAAGAATAAGCGCCGGCTGCCTGCGCACTGCCAGGCTGAATCCGGATTCACCGTCTGAAGAGGAAATAATCTTAAACCCCTCCTTTTGAAGGTTATATTCCAGCATTTTAACAATATCTTTTTCATCCTCTATGATCAGAATAGACTCCTGCATATCCTTATTGTAACATATGCCTTCTTCCCGTGCAACGCGCTTCTCTTGAACCTTCACAAAATAACGGGCACATTATATAACTCCGCAACATACAACATCCATTAAAGATGCCTTCACCATATAAAGCTTCTTTCAATAATGAATAAAAAAAACAATACCAGTATTTCGGATAACTCGTTTATGCCCCCTATGGTATCGCCGGTTATCCCCCCGAGCCTGCGGTTTATGAAATCACCCAGTTCATACGCGCACACTGCTGCAAATACCAAAACAAGCAACCCCTTGAACCCCATAAGCAAAACCGCGCACAAGAGCGTTATTATCAGCGAGGAGATAAAAACCGTTTTACTGCGCTGCAGGATGTAAACCTTTGCCTTTCCCTCCTGCCGGGCATAGGGAAAAATAAACATAAGAAAAACCATTACCCACCGGCTAAGCAAACACATCATTAACAACGCTTTCAACACTGTCTGTCCGTCCAGGGAAACAAGAAACGCGATCTTCAGGAGAACAACGCTGACCAGGCCCAAAACCCCCATTACCCCGATATGCGGATCGCGCATGATCTGCAGCATCCGTTCCCTGTCCCCCCCTCCTCCCGCCAGAGCGTCTACGGTATCCGCCAGGCCGTCCAAGTGAATGGCTCCGGTCGCCAGGATCAATGAGACCGTAAGAAGAATGCCGATAACCCACGGCTGAAACCCCAGAAAAACAAAGATATGATCCAAAAACACCAATACCAGACCCAGCAGAAGCCCCATGGCCGGGAAATATAAAAGAGATAACCCCAGGTCCTTTGCGTCCGCGTGCTTTATCTTTAACGGCACAATGGTCAAAAACTGCACGGCCAAAAACAGGGCTTTTATCATGGGCTCTTCCTTTCCGATACCCGGGCTTGTTGAAACGTAGCCATCCCGGTCAATATTTTTGTTGCCGCTTCCGCGATAAAAATACCCAGAGCCGCTCCTGTTCCCTCTCCCAGCCTTAGATCAAGGTTCAAAACAGGATCGATACCAAGATATTCCAGGATAACCTTATGCCCCCGCTCCACGGAACAATGGCTGGCGATCATATATTCCTTGACCTTCGGTTGTAGACCAACGGCAATCAAAGCGGCGGCGCCGGAAATAAAACCATCCAGCACCACCGGGACTTTACGGGAAGCGGCAGCCAGCATTATCCCGGCCAATCCCCCGATCTCAAACCCGCCGACCTTGGAAAGTACATCCAGAGCATCGCCGGGATCGGGACGGTTCACTTCCAACGCCTTGCGGATAACCGTGATCTTATGCTGTAACGCCTTATCACCCAGCCCGGTTCCCCTGCCGGCCGTTTCAGAAGGGTCTGTCCGCGTAATACAGGCGGCTATCGCGCTGGAAGCGGTTGTATTGCCGATTCCCATCTCCCCGGTGCCGATTATATCTATACCCCGATCCAATTCCTCTTCGAAAATATCAATACCGTTCTGAACAGAGCGAACAGCCTCCCCCCGGCTCATCGCCGGTCCAAGGATAAAATTACGCGTCCCGAAGTTAACTTTTTTTCGCTTCAGTTTTTTCGAAAATCGGGGAGCAAAATCGGATTTTACCCCCAGGTCCGCGACTACAACCCTCGCCCCGATGTGCCCGGCTAAAACATTTATCCCCGCTCCCCCCTTCAAAAAATTGCCTACCATCTGCACGGTAACGTCCGAGGGAAACGCGCTTATATTTTCCGCGCACACCCCGTGGTCGGCGGCAAGCGTAAAGATCACTTTCTCATTCAACCGCGGCATGGCCTTTCCGGTAATCCCCGCAATCACCCGGGCCAGCTCTTCCAGCCTGCCCAGACTTCCCGGCGGTTTGGTAAGACTGTCGAGCCTCGTTTGGGCCTTGCGCATAATACGCTCGTCTATTCCTTTGATACTGCTTATGACCTTTTTCATTCCACGCATCTTATTTTACCCTCCAGGGAATACCGGAAACCGTAAAATAAACCTCTGCCGCCTCCCGCGCGGCTATCTGGTTGATCCTGCCCGCGATATCCCGGAACTCGCGCGCGAGGGCATTTTCCGGGACAATACCCAAACCCACCTCGTTCGAAACGATAATAACCAAAGAACCGCTTTTTTTAAGAAACTGCAGCACCTGCTTGAACCGCGCGATAATACGCCGCTCTTTCTCCTGCCGCATCATCGCATTGGAAACCATAAGCGTAAGACAATCTACGATA
>JAQTZX010000137.1 GCA_028687525.1 Candidatus Omnitrophota bacterium | reverse complement strand
TGCCGCGATAATTAGGATTTCTAACCACTTGGGTTAATTTGCCGTTTTCTATCAATTGTCATATGCTTTCAAGATGATGGCGCGATCCCCGGAGAAACCTTTCGTCGCTTTCTCCCACGCGTTCTTTAAAGGCTGCTCTCCAGAAATCCCGCACTTCGTTTTTCTGAACATTCAACAGGGAGGTTATCTTTTCGCACTTTTCAAATGTGGGCGGTTTCTGCCTCCCTGATTCGATATTCATTATATACATCGGGGACACGCCCAGTTTTTTGGCAAGAGCGGTTTTGCTTAATCCCGCCCGTTCCCTGTATTTGGTAAGTAATTGTGAAAATTTCATGACATTATTATACTGTCTCGAAATTGGCATATCAAGGATATTTATAGAAAAATACTTGACAAAACCAAAGTGATTTGGTATTATAGCAGGCAAATAAAGGCCGGGGGTGATATATGTTTTCTCATGAAATTCTTAAAAAAGTGCGGGAGGAAAAAGGGCTTTCCCTGGATGGATTGGCCACGGAGCTGGGCAAAACCGGGTTTCGTGTATCGAGACAAACAGTTTGGAATTGGGAATCGGGAAGGCATGTACCGGATGCCAATGCCATTGTCGCGTTATCCGAATTTTTCAGAAAGCCGCTGGAGTATTTTTTTAAGCAAAAGCAATAGTAAATCGGTTTGGTTTATTTTTTTGTGCTTCGCTTCGGAGGAGGCGGATGATTGAGGGGGGCGGCACGGGGAATGACATGGGATTCATTATTGAAGCGTAACAGGCATGAATACTCCGGTTTCAAACCCATGGTTTCATAGAGCGAAATACTAAGCGGACAGTATTCATCCGCACCCCAAGGGGCGCGGTTTTTGGGGCCGCGAATGTATAGAACGGAGGGGGTATGGATCCTGTTAATAAGATGTACAAGTATTTGTACGAACAATATTTCAAGGATAAATTGGAAGCTTATAATCATTGGTACGATATAATCGTAATGATTTTGCTGGTTTCATTATTCATCGGTATAGGTTGTTTAATCATAGCGTCAATGTTGCGAGAATGGTAATGACGGGAGCGTTGGCGGACGTGAAATGTTGAAGGAGGATATCCGTTTGTCATAGAACTTACCGGAATAAGAGGAAATTTTGAAAAGGTGTCGGTTACGCGCTTTATGGCCGGCACCTTTTTTATTGATAACCCTTCATTTCAGCAGTACAATAAGTATCGGAACAAGAATTCTTAACCGACACTGAAAAGGGGAGAATACATGAAGAATCTGCTGGAAGTTTTTTCATTCAATGCCTGCGAGAAGATTAACAAAGAGCGGTTTTCAAGATGCGTGGGATTTTTCTTTATACTGGTGCTGGCCATAAGCGTCATTTTTTCACTGCAATTCACCGTTTTTACCAAAACTAAGTTTATTCCCCAGGTCAATTTGTACATTACCAATTTCCTCGCGCAATTGTCCGACGGGTTCCCCGAAACGGTTGTCCAGAACGGGATGCTGGCTTCGCCCCGGGAGACTTTTGTCAGGGAAATCAAGGATAAGGATTTTCCGTTCGCGTTCATTATAGAGCCGGACGGGGGGAAAACGCAGGCATTGCTGGATGCATATCAGAATTGTTTTTTGTTGACACAGCAGAAGATTGTGATTAAATCCCTGCAGGATGGAAGAGTAAAAATGGAGGAGTATGACCTTAAAAAAGTATCCTTTTTTAAGGCTGTGCCGCTGGCATCCGGATTCAAGCTGATTCTGGAGAATAAACGGGAATTTATCCTTAGCCCTGAAACAGCCGGAAGTCTCATGAAGAAAGTGATGTTGTTTGTATGGCCGGTATCGTTTTTGCTAAGTTTTATTTATTTCTGTATCACTAAAACAATACAGATATTATTCTTCAGTTTTGTTTCACTTCTGATAAACGCCATTACTGCGGCCAAGTTGTCGTATCGTGATATGCTGGCTATAGGGATATACGCTTTGGCTCCTCCGACCATAACGCTTGCAGTGCTTCAGGTTTTGGCCGGCAAACCGTTCCTGGGGCAGGCGTTTCTTTTTGCCGGTATCTATGTTTTGTATATTTATAAAGGTATAACCGTAAATAAGGCCGGTGTTTCCGCCGCAGCAGGGGGGATGAATTAGTCTATGGAAAAGATAAAAATAGATCCGAACGCTTTCGGGTATCCGATGCCGGTTGTTTTGGTCGGCAGTGTGGTTGATGCTAAGCCTAATTTCCTGGCCGCGGCATGGGTTTCCCGGGTGAATTATAAGCCTCCTTTGATCGCGGTTGCCCTCGGTAAACATTACACCAACGGCGGCATCCGTGAGAACAAATCATTCAGCATAAATATTCCCAGCGTCGATCAGATCAAGGAAACGGATTACTGCGGCATTGTTTCCGGTAAGCAGAAGGATAAATCAGGGGTCTTTGAGGTTTTTTACGGTGAATTGAAGCATGTTCCGTTGATCAATGCCTGTCCGGTTGTGATGGAATGCCGCCTGGTCCGGGAGGTGGAGCTGGGGTTCGATACGTTGTTTATCGGGGAGATCGTGAATGTTTATTCTGAAGAACGGTTTATGACCGGCGGGAGCCCCGACATCCGAAAGACGCGCCCGTTTGTTTTGAATATGTCCGATAATACTTATTGGACACTCGGCACGCAGGCAGGCAAGGCCTGGAGTGACGGGAAATGACGGGAGCCGGAAGAGCGTTAAAAGTTAGGATGAATGGATTCACGTTGATGGAACTGATTGTTGTGATTGCGATCATTGCCGTGTTGGCGGCTATAATAGCGCCGAATGCTTTTAAATCCATTGAAAAGAGTAAAACTGCCAAGACAGTGGCGGATCTGAAAGCCATCAAAACTGCGGTGATTGCCTTGTACAGCGATACGGGAAGATTCCCGAACGGCTGTCCGGCGTTTTCAGTGCAGAATCCGGAAGTATACTTCAACACCGCGCAGGCGGGGTTGATCTTGAGGCCTACTGTCGGGGTTGTCGAGGGATCGTGCCGGTGGGACCAGCCCGAAGTAGACAGGTGGGACGGTCCGTATTTGGAGGGGAACAAAGTCCAGGATTTCTGGCATACTTCGTATATGTATGATCCGGATTATGTCTTTTGCACAAGCGGCGCTTCAAGCTGTGCGTCGAGTTCTTCTCCTTATACCGAATGCCCCGGAGCCTGCGGCGGCGGTTTTACCTGTTCTCCACCGGTTATCGTTTCTTTCGGCCCGGACAAAACCGAATACACATGTGATGATATAATAGTCAAAATGACGCTTAACTAAGTGTATGATAAAGATTTTGTTTTTTCTTTGTTTTTCGAGTTTGATCCTGGCCGGATGTTCTTCTCTTGCCTGCCGGGTTTCCGACGAGAACCTGGTTGCTCCGGGTATATACCCCGGTGTGCGTACGAATGTGGAATATCTTCTTCCCGGGGAATCCCGCGGCGCTCATCCCGAATTTGATTTTGCGGGTAATTCTTTCGCTTTAATGGCGTTATTGGATATGCCGCTTACCTTTGCCGCCGATACTATCTTTCTGCCGCATGATCTATGCGAGAAAAGGCCTCTGCCGGATAAAAAAGAGAAGGAGATCATCCCGGAAGAGGCTACTGACCCGGAATTTGATCCGCTTGACCCGCCCGCGTTTGGGGATTAGCTGATTTTTATTCCTGCGTAAAATACCGCTTTCCGTTCCTTTCCGTCCTTTCCGCAGTATTCGGTTGATTTTTAGTCCGATTTCTGTTATAAATATATCTGGAAATGGGTGCTGAAAAGGAAAATTCCGCAGGATTGGTATTTATATTTTATTCGGCCGTATCGTCTTACGTGTTGATAATGTCGTAACAATCATTTTCCTTCGGGGAGCATTCCTTCTGGAGAGATGGGAGAGCGGTTGAATCCAGACGTCTCGAAAGCGTCCAGGGCGAAAGTCCTCGCAGGTTCGAATCCTGCTCTCTCCGCCATTTTTAATTTGCGGAGCAAATTAAAAATGGCGAGATCTCTCCAAAATTTGCAAAGCAAATTTTGGAGGATCCGCCTACAAGGTAACGATGCATTTGCGGAGCAAATTAAAAATGGCGAGATCTCGCCTTACCGGAACAGATATGCATTATGTCTATATTTTGCTCAATGAGGCAAAAACACGAACCTATACAGGCGTTGCCGACGATGTCAATAAACGTCTGGCGTTGCATAATGCAGGCAGGGTCAAAGCATCACGGTCATATCGGCCGTATAATATAATTCATACAGAA
>JAQTZX010000008.1 GCA_028687525.1 Candidatus Omnitrophota bacterium | reverse complement strand
GTATTCTCGGTGTCTTAGCTTTGCTAACCCAGTGTTTAACAATACCCATTTATTCTTACCGTGGTCTTGCTTTTTAAACTTTTCGCCCTCCCCGCCCGCGACTACCCCCTAAAAAACAAGGGGCAAAATTTTTCCCCCACCAAAAATTTTGCCCTGGAACTATGTCGTAATCCACAAATAAAAAACTCGGCGATGCGCCATACCAAGCTTCTTGGATTTCCAAGATTGTTAAAATGCGGACAGAAGTAAGTCAATCTGTTTTAAAACGACTATCATGTGAAAAAAATCAATAAATTACCTATTTAAGTACGATTTAATAGCTTAAGTTGCTATTTTTGAGAAAAAATCTCAAAAAATGGCTTGACATTAGTTTTTTTTATATTATACTTGTCTTGAGTTCAAGATTAAGTCATTGTAAAAAAAGGAGACAAAAATGCTAATCCAATTCAGTGTAGGTAACTATCTCTCTTTCAAAGATCCCATTACTTTCAGCATGGTAGCATCCCCACGAGGAGAACTTGAAGATACTAATGTATTTAAAGCTACTGATAAGCTGCAACTATTAAAAAGTGCTGTTATTTACGGAGCAAACGCTAGCGGGAAGAGTAATTTATTTAAAGCAATCCGATTTGCCAGAAAATTTATTTTTACTTCTTCTAAGGAAAGCCAAGCAACGGAAGCAATAAAGATAACAAATTTCAGGTTAAGCACAGAAACTGAAAACAAACCCAGTTTTTTTGAATTTATTTTCATCCATGAAAATATAAAATACAGATACGGGTTTGAAGTAGATAGAACTGAAGTTCACCGTGAATGGCTTTTTTATACACCTACAATCAGGGAAGCTCTGCTGTTTGCGAGAGAGAAAGATAGTTTTCAGATTGGAACATCTTTTAAGGAAGGAAAACCATTTACTGGCAAAACCAGAAAAAATGCTCTTTTTTTGTCTGTAGTGGCACAGTGGAATGGGCCTACAGCTGAAAAAATCCTAAAGTGGTTTAAAAGCTTTAATGTCATCTCTGGGTTAGATGACCGAAGGTATTTAAATTATACCCTAAGAAAAATAGAAGAGGATCAAAATTTTAAAAAAGAGGTTTTGGAATTCTTAAGAATTGCTGATATAGGCATTGAAGACTTTGATGTGGAACAAAGAGAGATTCATTTACAAGAACTACCCAAACAGCTGGTAGAGCGAATGTTAAAAGACGAAATGCCTCTTCCGGATAAAGTTGTGAATATAGAATTAAAAACCATTCATAATAAGTTTGATAAAGAAGGTAAAATTTCCTCTCAAGAAAAATTTGAGCTTGGGAGCGAAGAATCAGAAGGCACAAAAAAGTTATTTGCTATTTCAGGACCAATACTTGATACTCTAAAGGATGGGAAAATACTAGCAATGGACGAGTTAGATTCCAGGCTACATCCATTACTTTCCAATTTTCTTATTAAATTATTTAATTCAAATATTAAAAATTCTTCAAACGCTCAATTAATTTTTGCTTCTCACGATGCCAGCTTTCTCAAGAAGGAGGTTTTTAGGCGTGATCAAGTTTGGTTTGCCGAGAAAGACCAATATGGAGCAACTAATTTATATTCATTGGTTGAATATAAAAAAGAGGCGGGAAAAGTCAGAAAAGACGCCTCATTTAGTAAAGATTATCTTCTCGGTAAATATGGGGCTATTCCGAATATTAAAGAAAGCAACCTTATATTTTAAGGTAGGAATATGACATTTAAGCCTTGGTACAAAAAAAGAAAGGTTTTTTTTACTAGAAAAAAGGCATTTCGTGAAGTAAGGAATAAGTTTTTGATTGTATGCGAAGGGGAAAAGACAGAGCCAAATTATTTTAGCAGTTTTCCTATAAATAAGAATATAGTTACAGTAGATATATGTGATGCTAAATGTGTAGCTGTTAGTGTGGTTGAAAAGGCGATCGAGTTAAAAGAGAGCGCAAATCGAGACAAAAAACCTTATAATCAAATATGGTGTGTTTTTGATAGGGATTCTAACCCTGCTGATCCCAATTCCGCAACTAATTTTAACAAAGCTATTCAGCTTGCTCGGAAGCAGGGGATTGGCGTTGCATATTCAAACCAAGCTTTTGAATTATGGTATATATTGCATTTTGAATATTTACAAGCAGCTTTAACGCGAGATAGATATATCGAAAAATTAACTGCTTTATTAGGACGAAAATATGAAAAGAATTGTCTAACCATGTATGCCGAGCTTAAACAGAGACAAAAACAGGCAATAACTTTTGCAGAAAAGCTTCTGCAAAGCCACGCAAATTATAATCCCGAAGCTAATGATCCTTCCACAACAGTACATTATTTAGTAAAAGAAATAAATAAATTTTTGGAATAAAACTTCTGTCCGCATTTTAACAATCTTGGAAATCCAAGAAGCTTGGTATGGCGCATCGCCGAGTTTTTTATTTGTGGATTACGACATAGTTCCAGGGCAAAATTTTTTGTGGGGGAAAAATTTTGCCCCCCGTATTTTAGGGGTAGTCGCGGGCGGGAAGGGCGAAAAGCTTAAAAAGCAAGACTGCGGATAGAATAAAAAAGGGTTGTTTAAATACTGGTGAACAAACCCATGATACCGAGAATACCCCCGCCCAGTTTTCTTATGGCCGCCCCAGCGGCCTTTGCGAGGCCGAGCCTGCCTACAGGCGAGGCCGAAGCAAGAACCACCGTTGCCCGCGCCACAAAGCGCCCGGCATGGGGGCACAAATTAAATTGACTTGGGGGAAACCTTACAATCTAATGCCGGGGGAGGGAGTTGAACCCTCATGGGCGTGAACCCGCCGGTTTTTGAGACCGGTTTGTCTGCCATTCCAACACCCCGGCATAGTATTGTCAATAATACTATCTAAATTCTTATTTGTCAATTCCATAAATTTAGTATATAATACTAAGGTTTACAAAGGAGGAGGATATGAGGAAGACGGGTTTATGGGTTATTTCAGCGGGTTTTATTTTTATGCTTTCGGGATGCGTCAGCACGCAGGAAATGCGCAGCCTGCAATCCAAAGTGTCCTCTTTGGAGATGGATTTGCGTGACGAACAGGAATCCAGCGCCCAGCTTAAAAGCAGTTTCCAATCTATGGACGAGGTAATTAAGAACCAGCAGGAAGTGAACAGGCTTTTACAGCAGGAACTGGATGCCGCGCGCAAAAAAATAGACGGCATGGAGGATAAAGGCGGGGTAAAGATGCCCGGAGGGAAAGATATACAGACTGCTTTGAAGAACGCGGGTTTTTACCAGGGGGAGATAGACGGGGTTATAGGCTCCGAGACCAAAGAGGCGATAAAGAAATTCCAGGCAGCGAACGGCCTGACAGCCGACGGCATGGTCGGCAGCCGAACCTGGATGCTTCTCTCCCGGTATCTTGCAGAAAAAGCCAAATGAAGCTCCGCGCCCTAACGGGCGCGGTTTTAGCGCCGCGGAGTATAATTCGGAGTACCGCATGTTTTTTGATCTTTAATTTTAAATCAGAATTTATG
This sequence comes from Candidatus Omnitrophota bacterium, assembly GCA_028687525.1. Lineage (GTDB taxonomy): Bacteria > Omnitrophota > Gorgyraeia > Gygaellales > Profunditerraquicolaceae > JAQTZX01. Next base: position 14,653 of record JAQTZX010000008.1, on the reverse strand, counting down.
GGGCTGTAGCTCAGTTGGGAGAGCACGACGCTGGCAGTGTTGGGGTCGGGGGTTCAACTCCCCCCAGCTCCACCAAATTTTTCCGAAAAGGAAAAATTCGGCGGATTCTGAACGAGAGTAATGCCGCGGTAAGCGGTATAGCGAAGAATCCAAAATTTTAAAAAGGGACAGGGTAATACCTGTCCCTTTTTTTATAACCTTATGCCCATCCAATAGTTATAATTACGATTCCGGTTGAATGTTTTTCGATTTTAATATAAAATAATACTGTTAATTTTATCATGGTTCGTGGAGATATCTCCCGTAAACAGTTTTTTACGGGAGAGCCGGGTTCCATCTGAAGGATGAAACATGTCTGAAAGAATAAACGTGCTTATAGTCGGAGGAGGAAAGGGAGGTCAGTCTTTTGTCGATCTGCTTTCCCGCAGCAGGATTGTCCGGATCATCGCGGTCATTGACATTGATCTTCAGGCTCCGGGTATAAAATCAGCCCGGATGCTGGGGATACCCGTTGACAGCGATTACAGGAGATATCTCGGGTTGCCGGAATTGAATGAAGTCATCAATTTAACCGGGGATGAAGATGTGCAGAGGGATATTGCGGCGGGTGTTCCCCCTCGCGTCAAAATCATAGACGGTTACAGCGGGAAGTTGATATGGAGCCTTATCCAGGAACAGATAGGAGTGGAGCAGTTGCTCCGGGATAATGAGGAGCGCTTTCGCATTATTTTCGATACGGCGCTGGACCCGGTTTTTATCAAGGATAATTCCGGACGGTATATGCTTGCCAACCGGGCTATGGAGCGTCTTTTCGGGATGCCTTTTTCCGAAATTGTCGGGAGATCGGATGAGGAATTATTCGGCGGAGATCCGGGGATCCGGATTCCCGGCAGTGATGCGGATGTTTTGCTTGGTGAGATCGTTGAGGAAGAGAATACCAGGATGATCCGCGGTGTTTTGAAAACATTCCATTCGATTAAAGTGCCGATTTGGGGGGCACAGGGAACGGTTGTCGGATTGTGCGGGATTGAAAGAGATGTGACCGAGCGCAAACGTATAGAAGAGGAACTGCGCCAGTCGGAAACAAAATACCGGGAACTGTTCGAAAACGCCTCCGATATGATTTTTACCTTTGATCTATCCGGAGCCATTACCACGGGGAACCGTGCCGCATATACCGGTTTTGGTTATTCACAGGAAGAGTTTCTTTCCACGAGCATGTTCGACATCCTTATCCCGGAGTCCGTCCCGTCAGTTACCGGGATACTTCAAAAAGCGGTCGAGGAAAGATCCGACCTGATGGAATTACAGCCCTGGTATTTTGTGCTTTGCCGTAAAGACGGGAGTAAATTCGAGGCGGAGATCCGTACCCGTTTGATCTGGAATGACGGGCAGATAACCGGTGTGCAGGGAATCGCCCGGGATATAACCGAGCGCAAAAAGATGGAAGAGGCATTGCGCCGGGCCCATGATGAATTGGAAGCCCGTGTTCAGGAGCGCACCGGGGAATTAATGAAGGCGAACGAACTTTTGAATATCGAGATCGGGGAACGCAGGCGTGCGGAACAGCTTCTTTTAGAATCCAAAAAGCAGGCGGAAGCGGCCAACAAGGTCAAGAGCGCGTTCCTGGCGAATATGTCGCACGAGATACGCACTCCTTTGAATGCGATCACCGGTTTCTCCGAGCTTCTGGAGCATACCCGCCTTGATTATGTTCAGAATGATTATGTGAGTGTTATCAGGGAAAGCGGGAAGATATTACTGTCTCTTATAAACGATATACTGGATCTTTCCAAGATCGAGGCGGGAGAGATGCCCCTGGAACATATAGACTTCGACCTGGAATATCTGATACGCAGTGTCATAAAGATCAACAGTCCCAAGCTGCAGGGGAAAAAGGTCGAGTTGTTCTGCAGTATAGACGAGCATATGCCGAAGAACTTTAAGGGAGATCCCACCAGAGTGCGGCAGGTATTGATTAATGTATTGAGTAATGCCATTAAGTTTACCCGGGAGGGGAGTATTACTATTTCGGTCCGGCCGGAAGAGGCGGCAGGTGTGCCGAAAGATAAATTCTGGATGCTGGAATTCTCCGTCCGGGATACCGGAATCGGGATCCCGCCGGAAAAGCACGAGCGTATTTTTGATGCTTTTGAGCAGGCGGATACTTCCACTACCAGGAAATATGGTGGTACAGGGCTGGGCCTTACCATTTGCAAGGGGTTTGTGGAATTGATGGGAGGGAGGATGCGCGTTGTGTCGGAACCCGGCAGGGGAAGCGAGTTTGTTTTTACCGTCCGTCTCGAAGAGGCGGAACCGATAGTGAATAATGATATCGCTCCCGTTAAATTGGAAGAATTAAGAGAGAAGAAAGTGCTTATTATCGACAACAGCGAGAGTGCCCGGGGCGTAATCGAAGATTACTGTATTGATATGGGCATGGTTGTTCTTTTTAAAGCGGCATCCGCCAATGTCGCATGGGAGTGGCTTATCAGCCGGTCTGCCGCGCCCGATATCATAATTTCCGACATCGTGATGCCGGGGATGAGCGGGTTTGATTTCGCCAGAAACGTGCGGGAGGATGAGCGATTAAAAAATATCATGATGATTTCGGTCTCCACGGACATCCGTCCGGGCGCGGCTAAAAAAGCCCGGGACGCGGGGTTTGACGCATATCTGCCTAAGCCGGTTATGAAAGGGGATTTTATCCGTGTTATGCAGGCTACCTGGGGGGACAAACGCAGGGATAAAGAAGGAAGACGGATTGTCACCCGGCATTTGGCCGAAGAATCGGCATGCAAGGGATTCAGGATTTTGCTGGTCGAGGATAACGCGGTTAACCAGAAGCTTCTTCAAATAGTGCTTAAGAATCTTGGTTGTGAGACCGATCTTGCTTCCAACGGCTTGATCGCGGTGGAAAAGGTGCGGGCCAACCGGTATGATTTGGTGTTCATGGATCTGCAAATGCCGGTCATGGGGGGATGCGATGCCACGCGCATTATCCGTTCGGAGATCGATAAAACAGTGCCTATCATCGCCTTGACGGCGGCGGTCATGAAAGAAGACGAAGTGGCCAGCCTTGCCGCGGGCATGAACGATTATGTTACCAAACCCGTGGAATTGCACAAGCTTAAAGAAAAGATTATGCAATGGGGAAAGCGTAGTGTATAATTGGCTCGTGGCAGCAGTTTGAAGGAGAAGGCGATGCAGATAGACAGAGAACGGGCTTTACGGGAGCTGGAAATTTCCGGAGAAATGCTGGATGAGCTATTGGGTATATTTATTGAACAGACGGGAGCGGCATTACAGGAAATTGTAGGGGCCATAAACGTCAATAACCACCAGGAGATCGGGGAAAGCGCGCATTTTATCAAAGGATCAGCCGGTAATCTGCGTATGGAAGGGATACGGGCGTTAGCTCAAGAGATCGAGTCCGGGGTGGAAAAAAATCAGGATATAAGTATCATCAAAGCTAATGTAGAGAAACTAAAAGCGGCTTTTGAGGAAGTTAAAAAGGAGGTTGGTTGTGGCTGAACAAAAGAAGATCCTGGTAGCCGATGATGACGAAATATTTCTTAAATTAGTGGATAATGATATGACCGGGGAAGGATATGTGGTCATAACAGCCCGGAATGGAAGAGAGGCGCTTTCTTCTGCAAAATCACAGAAGCCCGATCTGATACTTCTGGATATCAATATGCCGGATATGAACGGCGGGGAGGTGGGGGAAATATTGAAAAGTGACCCGCGCACGAAAGATATCCCGGTTATTTTTCTCACCGGATTACTGACCAAACAAGAGGAAGAATCCCGGGGGAATATGATCGGCGGAAACTATTTTGTCGCCAAGCCTTATAACCTGCAGGCGCTATTGGAGGAGATACGGACACACCTGTAATAATAAACGGCAATACTGTTTATACGACCATTGATAATTATGCGGCTGGGAGTGCATGTTTCTACAGCGGGAAATATATACGATGCGGTTGACAGGGCGCGCGAACTCGGCTGTACGTCTATGCAGATATTCAGCCGCAATCCCCAGCGGAAACGCGAGGTGTTTTTAAGCGGTGAAGATATAGGGGAATTCGTCGCGCGGCTTAAAACGGCAAATATAAAGCCTTTTTTTATCCATGCCCCTTATACGGTTAATCTGGCTTCTCCCGACAAAGGGCTTTGGAAAAGATCTATCAAGGTGTATATAGAAGATATTCGTGAGGCATTCAAACTGCGCGCAGATTATATAGTGACGCATATGGGCAGTCATAAGGAGACTTCCGAGGAAGAGGGAACGGCGCGGTTTATACAGGCGTTGAACTGTATCATAGAGAAAACCGCGGATACTCCGGTCGGTCTCCTGTTGGAGAATGTCGCGGGATCCGGTTCATGGATCGGGCACCATTTTTTTCAGCAGAAACAGGTTATCGACGCGCTTGCAGATAAATCGCGGGTGGGGCTTTGCCTGGATACCGCGCACGCCTATTCAGCCGGTTATGATGTCGCCACAAGGGAAGGATTGAAGGATGTTTTGGACGAGATAGATGCACTGGTTGGTTTGGACAGGCTCAAACTTATTCATTTGAACGATACCAAGGATGCCCTGGGTTCGCACCGTGACCGGCATGAACATATCGGTCAGGGCAGGATCGGGTCCGCGGGAATGAAAAGGATAGTAACCAGCCGTCGTTTGCAACATGCTGCGTTTATACTGGAGACCCCAAAGGATTCCGGGGATTCGGACAGGATGAACTTGGAAGTTGTGAGGGGTTTTATGAAAAAGAGGCCCGGGAGCAGAGAAGCCGGGTTTTCCGGCGGTTGACCATTCGACGCGGGCCACGGCTTCAGCCGTGGGCTCCCGCCCCCACGGGCGGAAAACAAATGGTGCCACGGGCTCCACGATGATCGAAAAAGGTAACCGGGAGGGCGTATGGCGTATAAACTTTTAGTGGTTGACGATGAACGGGACATCGTGGAAGTCCTGCAGGATAAACTTACCCGGGAAGGTTTTGAAGTGGTTACCGCTTCCGACGGGAAAATGGCGCTGGTGCGCCTTGAAAACGACAATCCCGATATTGTTCTTTTGGACCTGGTGATGCCGGAGATGAACGGTTTCGAAGTCCTCAGAGAGGTCAGGACGAAATACCGGGAAAAATGGCGTCCGGTGATCATTATCAGCTCGAAGAATGAGTTTGAATCAGTGGCGGGTTGTTATGACCTGGAAGCGGATTTGTATTTGACCAAGCCGTGTAGTTTTTACGACATCCTTGCCGGCATCAAGAAAATGACCGATATACTCTCGATCAGGGAGAATAACAAATAGGGGCCTACCGTGCAGTATAATTTCAAAGACATCGAAGAAAAGTGGCAGAGATCATGGCAGGAGAAGGGGATTTTTAAGGCTGACCCGCGGAGCGGTAAGCCGAAATTTTACTGCCTGGAAATGTTCCCTTATCCTTCCGGTAAGATCCATATGGGGCATGTGCGTAATTATACCATTGCCGATGTGACCGCGCGTTTCAAGGCCATGCGCGGTTTCGAGGTACTGCATCCCATGGGGTTTGACGCCTTCGGCCAGCCGGCGGAGAACGCGGCCATAAAAAACAATACCAAGCCGTCGATATGGACGTACAAATGCATTGACTGGATGAAGATAGAATTGAAAAAGATGGGATTTTCCTATGATTGGGAACGGGAGGTCTCTACCTGTGATGATACCTATTATAGATGGAACCAGTGGATATTCCTGAAAATGTTTGAGCGGGGTATCGCGTATAAAAGATCCTCCAGTGTCAACTGGTGCCCTTCCTGCCGGACCACGCTGGCTAATGAAGAAGTTATTGAAGGAGGATGCTGGAGATGCCATACCGCCGTGGAGCAGAAAGACCTTGAGCAGTGGTTTTTAAAGATTACCGGGTATAAAGAACGGCTTTTGGATGATCTGAAGCAGTTGAAATACTGGCCGGGAAAAGTCCTGACCATGCAGAGTAACTGGATAGGTAAAAGCCGGGGAGTAGAGATATTTTTTCGTTTGAAAGACAGTGATACGGTGATCCCGGTGTTCACCACCCGGGCGGATACTATCTTCGGGGCCACCTATGTCGTGCTTGCTCCCGAGCATCCCTTAGTGAAAAAACTCATTAAAGGTACCTCCCGGGAAGATGAGGTTTTTCGTTTTATCGAAAAGGTGTCCAAAGAAAGCAAGGTTGTGCGTTCTTCTTCCGACGTCAAAAAGGAAGGGGTTTTTACCGGCGTGTACGCGGTGAATCCGGTTAATAATGAAACCATTCCCGTATGGATAGCGGATTATGTCCTGATGGAATACGGCAGCGGCGCGATCATGGCGGTTCCCACGCATGATCAGCGGGATTTCCTGTTCGCCAAAGAGCATGGGCTGCCGATGCGGATCGTCATTCAGTCTCCGGTCTGCGGTCCGCAGTCCACGGAAGAGATGACGGAGGCGTATGAAGACGACGGTATCCAGGTAAATTCCGGGCAATTTGACGGTTTGCCTAATCAGGAGGCAAAAAATAAGATCGCGGACTGGATGGAGCAGACGGGTATCGGTAAAATAGTTACTCATTGGCGCCTGCGGGATTGGTTGATTTCCCGCCAGCGATATTGGGGCACGCCCATTCCCATGATCTATTGCTCGAAATGCGGAGTTGTCCCGGTGCCGTATGAAGACTTGCCGGTGAAACTTCCGGAGAATGCTCCGTTTACCGGGGAAGGCGGCAGCCCGCTTGGAAAGGTGGACGAGTTTGTCAAGGTTAACTGCCCGAAATGTAAAACTCCCGCGCGCAGAGAGACCGATACCATGGCCACATTTTTCGACTCATCGTGGTATTTCCTGCGTTTTTGTTCCCCGAAATTTGACGAAGCGCCCTTTGAGGCTAAAGAGGCCTCTCACTGGATGCCGGTGGATCAGTATATCGGAGGCATCGAGCATGCGATCCTGCATCTTTTGTATTCGCGGTTCTTCACTAAATTTTTCAAAGATATGGGAATGCTCGATTTTGACGAACCGTTCCTGCGCCTGCTTACGCAGGGAATGGTTCTCAAGGACGGAGAGGTTATGTCCAAGTCCCGGGGGAATATCGTTGATCCGGATTCGATCATTTCAAAATACGGAGCGGATACCCTGCGGCTTTTTATTCTCTTCGCCGCGCCGCCGGAGACCGAACTGGAATGGGATGACCGGGGGATCGAAGGCTCTTTCAAATTCCTCAACCGCGTCTGGCGCATACAGGACAATTTGAAAGATAAGGCTGATGAAACAGTGGCGCGGGTTCTGCATAAAACGATCAAGAAAGTCGGCGAAGATATCGAAAATTTCAAGTTCAATACCGCTATCGCCGGATTGATGGAACTGGTTAACGCCATTTACCAGTCAGGCGCGGATAAAGAGATTTTTTCGAAACTTATCCTGATGCTTTGTCCCTTTGTGCCGCATTTCGCGGAGGAACTCTGGGAACTCATGGGTAATAAAGGAAGCGCCTGTGTACAGCCATGGCCGGAGTTTGATCCCGCCCTGCTTATTGAAGAAAATGTTACTGTGATTATTCAGGTAAACGGAAAACTGCGTTCTAAAGTGATTGTTCCCGCGGAAACCGGGGAAGAAGTTTTGAAAAGTCTCGTCCTTTCGGACGAAAAACTCAAGCCTTGGCTTCAGGGCAAGCCCGTCAAAAGCGTAATCGTTGTCCCGAATAAACTCGTGAATATTGTAGTCTAGTTAGTAAGTTCGCGAGTTCTCGTGTTCGTGAGTTCGTGTGTATAATACAGGTTAACACGAGAACCCGCGAACACGAGAACCCGCGAATACACGAACCAACATGCTTACTATCGGTTCACTTCAACTGCGTCATCCTTTTATCCTCGCTCCCATGTCCGGGGTCAGTGATCAGCCGTTCCGTCTGCTGAACCGGCGTTTCGGATGTGAACTCACTTTCGTGGAAATGATCAATGCCCGGTCTCTGGGGTATAAAAGCAAAAAAACAAAACGTTTGATATCTACTGTTCCGTCGGATAGGCCCATAGGCGTGCAGCTGCTGGGTTCGGAAGCGCAATATATCGAGCGGGGGCTGGACATTCTCGAGGCATATTCTTTCGATATCCTGGATTTCAACGCCGCCTGCCCGGAGCGGAAAGTTACCCGCAGGGGGGAAGGCGCGGCTTTGATGAAGGATACCCGGAAACTGCGCGATCTTCTGAAGCTGGTCAAAGAGCGGGTGCGCGTGCCGGTAACCGTGAAGATCCGCTCCGGATGGGATGAAAAGAGTATTAATGCCCGCGATGCCGCTTTGCACGCGCAGGAGGCCGGGATAGATGCCTTGTTTATTCACGGCAGGACCAAAACACAGCTGTATACCGGAGAGGTGGATTACGATGTCATCCGGGAGGTAAAAAAAGCTTTGTCCATTCCGGTTATCGGCAGCGGCGATGTTTTTACCGGCCCTCTGGCAAAAAAGATGTTTGATGAGACCGGCTGTGACGCGGTATTGGTAGCCCGCGGCTCATTCGGCAATCCCTGGATATTCGAAGAATTAGGCGAGTACCTGAAAAAAGGCGTCATTCCTAAGTTCCCTGACCGGGAAGAGATAGCGCGGGTAATGGAGGAGCATCTTGCCGCGAACGTCGCTTTCTACGGAGAACGCATGGGAGTGGTTATATTCCGCAAGTTCTTCACCTGGTACGTAAAAGGCTTCCGCAAAACCCGTTTCCTGAAAGAAAAATCCTCCCACGCCAAGACCCTTCCGGTTATGCAGGCCATAATTGAAGAATTTAGGGGGTCGCGTCTTTACATTTGACAGTTGCCGTTTTATACAATAGCTAATTTTCCTATCAGAAAAGAGATAAGGGCAGGATGTTTAACTCCTGCCCTTATTTTTTAAAAAAGCTTGTTAGATTTCGTATTTTCGAACGTCTATTATAGTGAAGGCATATATAGGGGTCGCGTCTTTACATTTGACACTTTTTCCAAATACCTTATTCCTATGGCGCGTCAATTAAGAATAGAATTCCCTGGCGCATTTTACCATGCAATCCAGAGAGGCATTGAAAGAAAAAACATCTTTGCTTCAGATAAGGACAAGGATAGGTTTCTCTCTTACCTTAATGCCGCCCATCTTTCCTATGGGGCGGTCTTTCATTCGTACGTCCTTATGGATAATCATTACCATTTAATTGTTGAGACTCCATCCGCGCCGCTCAGCAAGATCATGCATTACATTGATACCGCATATGTCGCATATTTTAACACCAAGTATAAACGGACAGGGCCGCTTTATCAAGGCAGATTCAAAGCGCCGCTTGTTGAACAAGATGGGTATCTGCATTATGTATCATGCTATATACATTTAAATCCTGTCAGAGCCGGGATTGTGCGATCTCCCGAAGAATATACATATTCCAGTTATAACGCGTTTGTGTCGAATATCGAAGCTCCGCACTGGCTTAATACCGGTTATATCCTTTCAATGTTTAGTGAAAAAACTTCGGAAGCCAAAAATTTGTATAAGCAATTTGTCATGGGAAATATCGGTAAAGAAAAAGAAATCCTGGACCAAAATACCAAGGATGGCTTCTTGATAGGCAGTAAAGATTTTTTTACATCTATAAAAGAAAAATTTATTAATCCGAGGAAGGCTGAGCCGGAGTTCCCCGTACTAAGGCAGTTTAAAGCAAGGAAAGATACTTCGATGGAGCAGATAAAAGCTATTGTAGAGAGACGAATTAATAACGATAAAAAGCTTAGACGCAGTTTATCGATCTATCTTTCGCGTAAATATACGCAAAAGACGCTTAATGAGATAGCGGATTTTTATGGAGGGATACAATATTCAGCGGTGAGTCAAATATGGAGACGGATAGAGATGAGAAGAGAAAATGATAAAGTCATGGCGAAGCTTCTCCTAGAGTTGGAAACAGAAATAGTCGAGTGTCAAGTGTAAAGACGCGACCCCAAAACGAAAGCCTATGCTGTATTTCTCTCCCCAGGAACGTCAGGTTATTCTGTTTCTTGCCGTCGTGGTATTGATCGGCACGGGGATAAATTTCGCGGTCAAGCGTTTTCCGGCCGCGGAAGCGGTTTCGTGCTCCGCCCGCAATCTGGGTAAAATAGAATTGAATGAGGCGGATAAAGACGCTTTGATGAGCATTCCCGGCATCGGAGAGAAACTGGCGTTCAGGATTCTCTCTTACCGTGCGCAAGAAGGTAAATTTATGGAGGTGGAAGATTTAAAAAAGGTCAAAGGGATAGGCGCCGGTAAGTTCGCAAGGATCAGGGATATGGTGTATGTGAAATAGCCGGAGGTTTTGTGAAACATTCGATAGTCATTATTACCGGTTTATTTATTCTGGGGATCATTGCCGCGCGTTGCGTGAACGTGCCGTTTATCGTATTGTTTCTGCCGGCATTGATGATTGGGGTAATCAGCGTTGCCATGTTGAAGCGGGAAAGGATGTTTTCGGTATTTATGGTATTTTTCATTTTCTTCCTGGGAGCGGTTTATTGCAAAAACTCACGGAGTCTGCAGAATTCCCACATCGCCGTGCAATTCCCTTATGGTACAAAAGGGTTGTGTGCGCTCGAAGGGGATGCGGTGTCCCATTCTCAAGCGGTCAATAACAGGACGGTATTCAGATTAAGAACGGAAGCAATAGAGACGGACGGCTTCAGGCGTTTTTGTTCAGGCGAAGTATTAGTGTCGGTAAAAGGGGCCAGGGAGATTAAATCAGGCCGGAGATTGAGGCTGACCGGGGAGCTTATTGAGCGGAATGACGAACTGGTTATGAAGGTGGCCTTCCCCTCCCGGGTGCAGGAAATAGGAAAACCCCGGATATTTTTCGTGCGGGCCTTTGCCGGCAGGATAAAGGAAGCCTGTGAGAGGATCATTTTCGAACATATGCCTCCAGGCGCGGCGGGTATTGTGGATGCCATGGTTTTGGGGGAGAAAAAGCACGTATCTCCGATCATTTACCGGAGCATGATGAAAACCGGCACGGTGCATATCCTGGTGGTGAGCGGATTTAACGCCGGTATCGTGGCTTTTATGGTAATGCTGTTATTGAAAGTCTTGCGGGTACCGAAGATGCCTCGTATTATCCTGACTGTTCCTATCCTGATAGTATACTGTTTTATGACTGGGGCCAGTGCTCCGGTAGTGAGGGCGACGGTGATGGCTGTTTTTATGTTGACCGCGCTGTTGTTTCAACGGGAACCGGACATCTTTAACGCGCTTGCCGCCGCCGGTCTTGGGATACTGCTTTTTGATCCTAACCAGTTGTTTGAAATAAGCTTTCAGCTTTCTTTTGTCAGTGTTATGGCTTTGGTGTATCTGTATCCCCGGTTGAGAACCGCCTTTTGTTTGACAAAGATAAAGATAGGGTTCGCGCGCGTGCTTGCCGAGGCCTTTACGACATCTTTCTCGGCCTGGGCCGGGACTATGGGGCTGATCGCGTATTATTTTAAGACTTTTTCCCCGGTAACCGTCTTTGCCAATATCCTGATTGTTCCCATAGCTTCTTTTATAACCTTATGCGGATTTTCCCTGCTGGCGGTGAACTATGTTTTTCCTCCCTGGGCTTCTTCCGTTGCTTCCGCCTGTGAATGGGCAGTGAACCTGTTATTGTATATTAACAGCGTTCTTGTCCGGATCCCCGGGGCGTATTTCTCTCTTTAGCCATTGACAAAGACAGCCGCCTGTGTTAAATTAACTTATTATGAAAAAGCTTATATTCCTTGTCAGTTTAATGGTATGTTTCCAGGCCGCGGCTCCCGCATATTCTTTCTGGATCTGGACTCCCAAGACCGGAAAGTTCGTTAATCCCAAAACCGAACCCAAACCTACGCCTAAAGAACAATTCGAGTACGCAAAGAGTTTTTTTGACGGAAAAAAGTACGATGACGCCGCGCGTGAGCTCAAGAAGGTCATTAAGACTTATCCCAAGTCCGTTGAGGCTTCGGAAGCGCAGTATTATCTGGGGATGACGGAGGAAGCGCAGGGGAAACTTTATGAGGCTTATCAGGCGTTCCAAACGGTCATTGAAAAATACCCTTTTTCCGAAAGGATTGCCGAGATTAATGAGCGGATATATAAGATCGGAGAGTCTTTTATGAGCGGGGTAAAGCGTAAATCCATGGGGGTTGTTTTGCCGGTTGAGAACCCGGCGATCGAGATATACCAGAAAGTAGTGGATAATTCCACCTATGGGCCGCTGGCGCCGAAAGCCCAGTATAAATTGGGGCTGGTGCTGAAGGGCGCGAGCAGATATTATGAAGCCGAAGATGCTTTTAACAAGGTGTTGAGCAATTACCCGGATAGCGAGTGGGTTGAGGCCGCCCGGTTTCAGATAGCAAGTTGTAAAGCCAGCGTTTCCCGGAGCCCGGATTACGATCAAGGGGGGGCAAAAGAGGCTAAAGATAAATTTGAGGAGTTTGTGCGTGAACATCCTGATGCCGTTCTTTCCCGGGATGCCGAAAAAAACATTCAGCAGTTGAATGAACGGGAAGCGGAGAGCGATTACTCGATAGCCTTGTTTTACGAGAAGCAGAAAGTCTTTGAATCAGCGAGAATATATTATAACAACGTCATCACTAATTATCCCGATTCTTCCTGGGCGGCCAAGGCTATGGAGAGGCTGAACATCCTGGATACGGGGAAAAATAAAAAATAACTTTTACCCCGTTAAAGGACAAAGTCCTCTAACGGGGTTTACGGAGAGTACGGAGGTTATACAGAATATGCAAAGATTCCTGAATGTTATCACGCGGGGGATGGTATTTTCGGTTTTTTGTTCTATGTTTTTGGGCCTGCCCGGATGCGGGTATACCACTCGTTCTTCTCTTATATCCACCAAATATCTCACCATATTCATAGCCCCGTTTACCAATAAAATCGACATCACCCTGGAAACCGATACCGGCAGTAAATATAAGGTCAACCGGCCGATGATCGAGTCCGAAGTTACCCGGACTGTGGTTAATAAATATCTCTTTGACGGGAACCTCAAGCCCGTGAAAGAAGGAACCGCGGATTTGGTACTTACAGGAGAAGTTATATCGTTTCGCCGCGATCCCCTCCGTTATACTGAAAGCGACGACGTGGAAGAATACCGTTTAAGTCTTGCCGTTAACCTGAAGCTGGTGGACAGAAAGAACGGCGATGTCTTGGTGTGGGAAGAAAACGGCTTTACCGGCAGCAGCACGTATTTCGTGACCAAGTCAGAAAGTATAGCCATAACGGACGCGGTAGATGACCTGGCACGCCGTATCGTCGAGCGCACCGTCGAAGACTGGTAACGCCTTTCAGCATACTGTAGCAATTCCCCTATGATATACCTCTTTACCGGCCGGGACAATCAGGCCAAAGACAGTAAGCTCAACGCCCTTAAAGAAAAATTTTTATCCGGAAGCACGCGGGATTTTAATCTTGATATTTTGTATGCGCGGGATATCAAGCCCATTCATCTTCAGGAAAAGCTCAAATCTCTCCCTTTTAAATCTTCGTACAGAATGGTGGTCATTAAAGAAGCCGGGCATTTAAAAGACGATGTCAAAGATTTTATAGCCGGCTACGTTCAAGCTCCGTATCCGCAGGTGGTCCTTGTTCTGGATATGGACAGGTTTGATCGTAAGAGCGAATTCACCAGTGTAATCTCGGGGCGGGCGAACGTCTTTCGTTTCCAGGAGGAACAGATACTTGATACCTTTGCTTTGAACAGGCAGATAGGGCTTAAGAATCCGGCGGAAAGCCTGCGTATGCTTAACCGGTTATTGAAAAAAGGGGAAAAGCCGGAGAAGATCCTGGGGGGGTTGAGGTATATATGGCAGCGGGATGCCGCCGGTCCGCAGGATCTTAAAAAGAAACTGAAGCTTCTGCTGGCATGTGATATGGAAATAAAAACAGGCAGGTTAAAACCTGCCTGTGCTTTGGAAAAACTTATTGTTACTGTTTGCAACCGTTGAACTTGTGATCAGGATGTTTTCTTGAGTGTTTTTGCCAGCCGTGATTTTCTGCGGTCGGCAAATTTGATATGCACGATTTTCTTTTTAGCGGCTTTATCCAACAAAGAATATACCTTGACCAGCATTGTTTTGGCTTCAGCGGCATTCTTTGCCGTAACCAGGGCCAGGAATTTTTTGATGGTTTTTTTAAGCTCGCGTTTTATACGGACATTCCGATCATGTCTTTTTTCATCCACGCGGATCCTTTTGACGGCAGCTCTTCTTTTAGGCATGTAATGCTCCTTTGTATTAAAAGATAGTGTTAAATAACTATTTCAGGCGATTATATTTATTACCATAATTAACCGGGTATGTCAATAGATAAATCCATTCAAGACCAGCCTTCCCGTTCCCTAATCAGGTCCGCGGGGGTAATCGGCTTTGCCACCCTGTGCTCCCGGATACTGGGATTCATCCGGGATATCATCATTGCCCGGTTTTTCGGGGTGTACGTGTATGCGCAGGCATTTGTTATCGCTTTCAAAATCCCCAATCTACTGCGCGATTTTGTGGGAGAGGGCGCGGCGAATGCCGCGTTTGTGCCCGTATTCAGCGAATACGCGGTTAAACATTCCCGGGAAGAGTTTTGGGAACTGGCACAGGTCATACTGAATATCCTGCTGGTTCTGCTTGTAAGCATTACTCTTCTGG
>JAQTZX010000136.1 GCA_028687525.1 Candidatus Omnitrophota bacterium | reverse complement strand
TTACCGGACTGCTTACGGCCGCCCCGGGGTTCGACAGGGACTTTATTATCGTAATCAAATTTTTTAAAAAGCCTGCTGAAACGGTCTTCTCCGCTCAAAACCAGATCAAGCACTGCCGCCGCCCTTTTCCCCTGGGCCATGGCTTCTACCGCGGTTGAAGGACCGGCAACAACATCCCCGCCGGCATATACCATGGGGACATTGGTCTCAAGCGTGAAAATATCCGCGTCAACCGTGCCGTCCTTCCTGAGTTGTACCCCGAAATCCTTCAAAAAATCCGAATCCACCCGTTCGCCGATAGCAAGCATGACCATATCGCACGGAATATCATACGTCTCATCCGCAGCCACCGGCTTCCTCCTTCCGGAAACGTCAAATGCCCCCGGTACCATTTTGTTCACCCGCAAAGCTTTTACCCGGTTGCGGTCATCGCCGATTATCTCTTTAGGAGCGGCCAAAAACACGAAACGGATCCCTTCGGCATCCGCTTCCCTGATCTCATCCTTATTCGCCGGCATATCCTCTTTTTCCCGGCGGTAAACAATAGTCACATCCGAGCCGAAACGCAGTGCCGTTCGCGCGGCGTCAACCGCCACGTTACCCGCTCCGACAATCACGATCTTTTTACCGATAACCGGCCTCTTTCCGGTCAGGACTTCTTCGAGAAATCTAATCCCCGGCATCACTCCCTGCAAATGCTCACCCGGTATACCCAACGGCATATTCTTATACGCCCCGGTAGCCAGAAAGACCGCGTCAAAATCCTTGGCGATCTTTTTCAGGTATCCGGTATCGGCTTTTCTATTGAAAACGAATTTTACCCCGAATTTCTTTATGTATCCCGTCTCCCGGGCCAGGATTTTCTTGGGAAGCCGGTACTCCGGGATACCGTAACGCAGGATCCCTCCCGCCTCTTTAGCAGCCTCGAAAATAGTAACCTCGTGCCCCAGCCGCACCAGGTAAAAAGCCGCGGTCATACCGGCGGGCCCGGAGCCGATCACCGCAATCCTCTTTCCTGTGCCGGGATATTTCTCTTTTATCAGCCTGTTAATAACCCCGGTTTCTTTACGCGCTTTATACACCGTATCTGCGATCAACCGGTGCACTTCTCCCTGCGAGACCGGATCGTCGATATCTTCGCGGCGGCAGCGCATCTTGCAGTGAAAATGACAGATCCTTCCCGAAGAAGCGGGAAAAGGATTTTCCCGGTAGATCTCTTCAAAAGCCTCAATAAGCTTATTCTCCCTGTATAGAGTAAGAAACCCGGGTATGTTCATATGCAAAGGACAGCTGTTCTCGCACGGAGAAAGGGAAAGATTCACGCACACTCCGGAATCGCATTTCTGAACGGTAATATGCTCAAGGTACTCATCGGTAAAATATTTCAGGGTGGTAATTATGGGATTGGGAGCGGTCTGCCCCAGGCCGCACAGGGCCGTATCCTTGATGACATCACCCAATTCGCGCAGTTTCTCAAGGTCTTTCTCCGTCCCTTTCCCCATGGTCACATCTTTAAGAATCTTCAAAGCCTGGGTCAGGCCCTCCCGGCAGGGCGTGCATTTCCCGCAGGATTCGGAAGTGGTAAACTCGGTGAAATAACGCGCCACATCCACCATGCAGTTATCCGTATCCATAACCACCATGCCGCCAGACCCCATAATAGCGCCCAAAGCGGTAAGAGACTCATAATCAACCGGAGTATTGAACAATTCCACCGGGATACACCCTCCGGAAGGACCTCCGGATTGCACCGCTT
Source organism: Candidatus Omnitrophota bacterium (assembly GCA_028687525.1). Lineage (GTDB taxonomy): Bacteria > Omnitrophota > Gorgyraeia > Gygaellales > Profunditerraquicolaceae > JAQTZX01. The sequence continues at coordinate 2,503 of JAQTZX010000136.1, read as the reverse complement.
TAACCTTTTTATCCGTTCCCGTGCCTCCGCCGATATTATACACCAGGGTCTGCAGAGGTTCGCCGAGCGGCAGTTCCACCAGTCCGGTATTTTTTATTTTCCCGACCAGCGAAAATACTTTGGTCCCGGCGCTGTTAATCGTGCCGGTTTGAGTAAACCATCCTCCCCCTTTAACAATGATGACCGGGACATTACACCAGGTTTCGACATTATTTATATTGGTTGGCCTGCCCCACAGTCCTTTTTGCGCCGGGAACGGCGGGCGCGGACGCGGCCTGCCGGTTTTTCCCTCTATGGAAGCGATAAGCGCGGTCTCCTCTCCGCAGACAAAAGCACCCGCTCCTTCGACCATCTGAACGTCGAAATTGAAACCCGTACCGAAGATATTATTTCCCAATAAACCGTATTCCCGAGCCTGCCGCAAAGCGTTCTTCAACCTATGCACCGCCAGCGGATATTCCGCGCGCACGTAAATGATCCCCGTGGATGCGCCCATGGCGTAGCCGCCGATAATCATCCCTTCGATAAGCATATGCGGGTCGCTTTCGATCTCATTACGATTCATGAACGCTCCCGGATCTCCTTCATCGGCGTTGCAAACCACATATTTAGTATCGCCGGGAACCCGGCTCATCAATTCCCATTTCCTGCCGGTGGGGAATCCCGCCCCTCCCCTGCCGCGCAATTTTGACTTCTTGACCTCCTCGATGACCGCGGACGGAGAAAGACCTTTCAGCGTTTTGTACAAAGCCTGGTATCCGCCCACCGCGATATATTCCTGTATGTCTTCGGGATTGATCAAACCGCAGTCACGCAAAACAATTTTTTTCTGCCATTTAAAAAAAGGGATTTCATTCCAAAGGGGAATGTTCTCAAACCCGGTTCCGAATTCAACCGTCGCCGTCAAATGATCCCAGGCTTCTATCCTGCAAAGCGCCTTCTTCTGATTGATCACCCCTTTCGCCAGCCCCGCAACTATGGCACCGGCGTCGGAAGCCGTTAACCGATGCAGGATCACCAGCGGTCTACCGGGAATATGGATATTCACCAGCGGCTCTTCCGCGCAAAAACCGAAACAGCCTGTTTTGGCCAAAAAAACGCCGGCCTTTCTCTTGTTCAGTTCCTTTTCGAATGCCGCGTATACTTCATCCGCCCCGTTGCCGATCCCGCAGGTGCCCATTCCCACTCCGATGCGGACCCTTCCGGGGAGGATTTTTTTCATGCCGTTTTCCCTGACCTTGATAAGCGTATCCTGATCCGTAATCTTCATTTTTATTTTCCCCTCCCGCCAAATTTATTCAGCTTCCCGATCTCCCGGCGTAATTTATCAACGGTCATATGGCTGTGGATAACTCCGTCTATTTCCACGACCGGCGCCAGGGCGCATTGGCCGAAACAAGCAACCGTCTTCACGGTATATTTATTGTCCTTGGTGGTAAGAAAAATTTTCTCGCCTTCTTTCAGGTCATCTTCGGAAATACCGAGCATCGATTCCAGCGATTCAAGAAGGAATTTCGAACGCCGGGTATGGCAGGCAGTGCCGCGGCAGACCACGATGGAATGTTCTCCCTGCGGCTTCAAACTGAAGAACGCGTAAAAAGTGACTACGCTGTATACACTCGAAAGAGGAGTGCCGGTCTTTTCAGCGATATATTCGAGAGTTTCTGAAGGCAGGTATTTATGCGGGTGCATCCCCTGGGACTCTTCCAGGATTCCCAGCAGTGCGCCGGGTTTATTACGGTATTTTTCGGTGATTTTATCCAGTACTTTTGTATCTACGCCCTTTACCGCCGCTGTCTGCATGTCCGCCTCTCTTGTTAAGACTGTTCCATCTTACAGATCCCGGCTCATCGCTTCCTGCTATAACGGTAATCCCGGCACGCCGAGCCGTGAACTACGAGTTGCGCGTTTCGCTCTTTATCTTTCGTTTTTCCTGTATATACGCATCGATGGATGCCGCGGCTTTTCTGCCGGCACCCATCGCGGTAATGACGGTTGCCGCTCCGGTAACAATATCCCCTCCGGCGAACACACCGGGCAGGGAAGTCTTTCCGTCATCATCCGCTTCTATCTCACCGCGCTTCTTGATCTTCAAACCCGGCGTGGTGCGGGGAATGATGGGATTGGGAGTATTCCCGACAGCCACCACCGCCTCATCGATATCTACGGTAAATTCCGAACCCTTAACCGGGACCGGGATCCTCCTGCCGGAGGCATCCGGTTCGCCCAGCTCCATCGTAATACATTCGACCTGTTTCACGAATCCATCGGCGTCGCCGATATAACGTACGGGATTGGTCAACAGGCGGAAATCTATCCCTTCTTCGCGGGCGCGCACAACTTCTTCCTCGCGCGCGGGCATTTCTTTTTCCGAACGCCGGTAGATCAAATACACATGCTTCGCCCCCAAGCGCAGGGCGGTGCGCGCCGAATCCATGGCCACGTTGCCCCCGCCGACAACCGCGACATTGGCGCCTTTTTTCACCGGCGTGTCGTACGCGGG
>JAQTZX010000135.1 GCA_028687525.1 Candidatus Omnitrophota bacterium | reverse complement strand
ACAATTCTTTGGCTTCATAGATCTCCTGTCCTTTGTTGGTTTGCTTACTTACAAAGTAACAGGTTTTTCTGATCTATGAAGCTTTTTTATTTATTTCTTTTTCGCACTTGTGTTTACAATTCGCGAACAAGACCCGCGAACAAACCATATGTCTTGCCCCCTTCTACGCACCCTCCACCCACGAAGGGTATTTATCCATATTCACTACCTCCCGATACTGCCCGTGGCTGGTGGCGCATTAAATCCCGTTGTGGCAGACATAAATCAATATTCCCGTTCATGAACAATGCTCATATCGAGAAAAGCACGTAATCTGCGGGAGCGACTGGGATGCCGGAGCTTCTTTAAAACCTTGGCTTCGATCTGGCGGATCCTCTCCCGGGTAACCTTGAAGATATTCCCCACCTCCTCAAGCGTCCTGGGACAACCGTCTTCCACACCAAAACGTAAAACCAGTATTTTTCTCTCTTTATCGGTAAGGGTATTCAGCACGCTATCCATCTCTTCTTTCAATAAAGACTGGACTGCCGAGTTCGCGGGAGAAGCGACGCGTTTATCCTGTATGAAATCACCGAAATGTGTATCCCCCTCATCTCCGATAGGCATCTGCAGAGATATCGGCTTCTGGCGAATTTCAATATCGCTTTAACCTTTTCCTGAGATAAACGCATCTTGGAGGCGATCTCCTCAGGCCTCGGTTCCCGGTCATTCTGTTGAAGGAATATACGGGAAAGACGGATCATTTTGTTAATAGTCTCGGTCATATGCACGGGGATGCGTATGGTACGGGCCTGGTCGGCGATGGCACGGGTTATGGCCTGCCGTATCCACCAGGTAGCATACGTGGAAAATTTATAGCCCCGTTTGTACTCAAACTTCTCAACCGCGCGCATCAACCCGATATTCCCCTCCTGTATCAGGTCCAAAAAAGATAAACCCCGGTTATTATATTTTTTGGCGATACTGACTACCAGCCTCAAATTCGCCGCAACCAGCCGCTCTTTTGTCTTGTTAAATTTAAGATGCGTGGACTTAATAACCTTCACTTGTTCCTTAACGCCGGCGAACGATTCCCCCATATCCCGGAGAATCTCCCGTTTCCTTTTCAGATTCGGCCTGTTCTGGCGGCGGATGTAGTCCATCTCTTTCACCAGCCTGCTTAATTTCGAAACCACTCCTTCTACTACGGAAGTGGTAAAATTAAACTCGAGAGAAAGGACAAGCGCCTTTTCGTCATTGCGCGTACGCCGTAAACGCCGGGCAATCCTTTTGAATTTTTTCAGGATACTCTGCTGACTGGTCTTGATCTCCCCCTTTATCACCTCTTCGAGATTTATATAGCCGTCGAGTATATCCTGCACTACCGACAGTATCTCGGCGCGGGCGAACCGGGTTATCAAAACGGACCGTTTGAATTTTTCCTCGGCATCCTCGATTTTCTTAGCCAGTGCAATCTCTTCTTCCCGGCACAAAAGAGGGATAGACCCCATCTGTTTCAGGTACATTTTTACCGGATCATCCAGGTGCAGGAATGCCTCCTCCGACTTTAACTGCTCGACAATAACCTCCTCTTTCACTGCCGCGGCAGGCGGCCTGCCGGCATCCACCTCATCCTCGTGTTCAACGATCTGGATATCTTCATTCCCCAGCACGTCGAAAATACGGTCAATATCTTCCGACGATGATATCCCTTCGGGCAAAAGATTATTCACCTCGTCATAGGTAAGAAACCCTTTCTGTTTACCCAGGGCGATGATCTTTTCCATATCTTCCCGGCCAAATATTTTCTTTTTCATACTACTCCCTCTTTAATCAAAGCGTGAAACTCCCGCATCAATTGATGTAATTTTTCCTCGTTCCCCGATTTTTGCGCGTTCTTGATCTCTTCGTGCAAAAATCTTTTTCTTGAATCTTTTTTTTTGCTTTTCAGACGGCGTATACAATCATCAACAATCTCTTTCTTATTACCCTGCTCCGTGTCATGGGTAAAAGCAGATTCACAAATCAAACCGGCGATCTCGGTATCACCGAAATGGTTTATCAAAATACTGGGTTCCACTTCCCGGCCATGGTCGAGAAAATCGAATAATGCCGTCACGATACGGGAAATCCTTTCATCCTGAAAATCCGACGGCTCAATCCTCCGCCGTATCCCGTCCACCAGGGAGCTCTCTTCCAGCATAAGTTTCATCAACAACTGCTCCGTGGGATTGACCGCCCGTGCCTTGGCGGGAACAGGCTGAACTTCCGCATACGGCCTGTCGCCCTTTATTTTCTTCAATTCCGCATGCAGGGAATCAACGTCTATCCCCAGGGAATCTCCGAGTTTCTTGAGATATTCGGATTTCAATATCGAATTCGAAAATTTACCGATAGTACCCAGCATCTCGGAAGAAATGCGGGCCTTGTCTTCGATAGACCGGGAGCTGAAACGTGATTCCAGTATCGCCAATTTATAGTCAAACAAGGTCGCCGCCCGGGAAATCAGTATTTTGAAAGCTTCGATCCCTTTTTCGCGCACAAAGGAATCCGGATCATACCCTTCGGGCAATGAAGCCACCTTAACCTGCATCCCCTCTTCGACAAAAATATCCAAAGACCGTACAGCAGCCATCTGCCCGGCGCTGTCCCCGTCATACACCACAACCACATTATGCGTGAAACGTTTAATAATCCGCGCCTGTTCCTGGGTCAGGGAAGTACCCGAGGATGCCACGATATTACGCACGCCATGCTGGCAGGGAATGATAAAATCGAGGTATCCTTCGACTACGATCACAAAATCCAGGTCGCGTATGGCATCCTTGGCCAGATGCAAACCGTATAGACAATTCCGCTTCACGTACACGGGAGTTTCGGGAGAATTGACGTATTTCGCCGGATTTCTATCGCCCGTACCGGGCATGACGCGCGCGCCAAACGCGATTATCTTTGATTTTATATCGAAAACCGGAATAATGATCCGGTTACGGAACCGGTCATAATACCCTCCGCCTCCTTCACGGGAGAGGATAAGTCCCGCTTTTTCGAGAACGGCAAGACTGATATTCTTATTCCGCAGATGCGTGATCAACGCATTCCAGGCATCGGCGGCAAAACCAATCCGGAACGACCTGATAGAATCTTCCGTCAACCCCCGGGTAAAAAGATACTCACGGGCAGCCGTACCTTTCGGCGAACCTAAAATATTTTCATAAAACTTCGCCGCCAGCTCATTAACAGCATGAAGCGCGGAGACCACTCCCGCCTCCGGCGAATCTCTCCTGAACTGTTGGGGAATGGCTACGCCAGCTTTCTTTGCCAGTGCCTCCACCGCTTCCCGGAACTCCAACCTTTCATACTGGATAAGAAAACCAAAGACATTACCTCCCGCCCCGCAGCCGAAACAATGATATATCTGGCGGTCGGGAGAAACCATGAACGAAGGCGATTTCTCGTGGTGAAAAGGACATAACGCCCTGAAATTCCTTCCCGCGCGTTTCAACGGGATATAGTCGGAAATAACCTCGACAATATCCACGCGGTTGAGTATATCATCTATTATATTTTCCGGTATATGTCCCATATGCAAAAAACAACCTGGAGACGCTCGTGCCCGCTTCCTGCATCCCCTTCGTGCCTCTTACCGGCGGAAACGGCGGAAACCGGAACAGCAGATAATGTCCAAACGTTCTTCTTTTTCTATTTTATCCAATAACAAATTCAAACCAAGAGTATCGGAAGATATGTGCCCCGCAATAACAACATTAAGCCCCGTATCCTTTGCCTTTTTGAAATGCTCCTCGCCCAGATGCATCGAAACAATGGTCCGGACGCCGGACTTATAAAGCTTGGCATAGAGATCTTTATGTCCTTGGGTTCCCCCGGTCATCTCCAGGAACCATTTTCCCACCGGGCGACGGGGGTTACCGAGTATGATCCGCGGCCCGGCATTATTACGGACGGCCTCCGAGTATTCGGGGATATCGACCAATAACCGCACGACCTGTTCGAGTGTACGCGGCCGTTCTCTCGTCAAAAACCTGCTAATAAACCGGTGCGCCTGATTATCAGCGGGAGTATGCGCACAGACAAACGGGATATTGAGCATCCGGGCGGCGTCAACCGAACGCATGTGATTAGCCGGTAAAATTTTCCTTTCTACTTCGCGTTTCCGTTCCTCTAAAAACGCTTCTGCGGCTTTTTGGGGAACGCCCGCCTGAACATAGAACCACAATTTGAAGGACAAACTAAAAGTAAATTAGGTTCTTCTTATGTAAAAGCTATTACTCAAAAATTAACTGG
>JAQTZX010000134.1 GCA_028687525.1 Candidatus Omnitrophota bacterium | reverse complement strand
TATACAGCAAACGCTCAAAACGGTGACCGGAGAACTCGGCCTTCTGATCATGTTCCTGGGAATGGGCTTACTGGGAGGGACCCTGCTGTACGGCAGGTTCGGGCAACGTATTTCCCCCTATAAAATAATATTTGCAACGTTGATACTCAGTGGTATAATACTTATCGTTTTCGCGTCGGTTTTAAGCACGCACCCCCGTTTTACAACCGCAACTCTGCTTTCTTTTATTCTCGGGCTGGCAGTTTCCCCCATTATGATCGCATCCAATACGATCATACACCATGTCAGCGAGAACAATATGATGGGCAAGGTATTTAGCGCCTTCGAAATCATAATGCACCTTGGGTTTTTACTTTGCATGTTCGTGAGCAGCCGCCTGGCGGAAATATACTCCCCCCAGATCATTCTTATGTCCGTGGGATGGATCATTATAGGCGTCGGGAGCGTAAATCTCTTTCTACATCACAAAATAACATGGTAAAACTCGCGGAACACAAATCAAGGACCGAGCACAACGCCATTGAAACGGCACGTCTGCCGGATAAAGCCTATATCCCGCTGAATCAGCATATCGGTAAGATATGCAATAAAGTGGAAGTAAATCCGGGGGACACCGTATTGCGCGGACAGCGGCTGGCGGGTTCCGACGGCAATGTCTTTGCCCCTGTTCACGCCTCGATATCCGGCAAGGTGGCAGGCATACAAAACTGGTTCCACCCCCTTATGGGAAAATCACGCGCTATCGTTATCGAAAATGACGGCAACGATACGCCGGTGCCGATGTCTTTGCGGCCGCAGGCCGAAATAAACGCTCTGACGCCGGATCAGATACGCGCCATTATCTTTGAAGCAGGTATCGTTGGCATGGGAGGAGCCTCATTTCCTACCCATATAAAACTCAATCCGCCTAAACCGGTAGATACCCTTATCATTAACGGCTGTGAATGCGAACCCTACCTAACCGGAGATTACCGATTGATGGTGGAACGGACAAAAGAAATAATCCTGGGCATGAAACTGGTTGCTAAATGCCTGGGGGTAAAGAATATATATATCGCTGTAGAAGATAATAAACCCGAAGCCATTAAGGCGTTTGAGATACTCTCCGGAGCGGTACCTGCAGACAAACAGTCAGGAGCAGATACACAATACTCGGTACGAACCCTGAAATCCCTGTATCCGCAAGGCGGAGAAAAACAGCTTATTAAAAATGTCTTGGGCAAAGAAATCCCCCGGGGGAGACTCCCATTTGATACGGGCGTGGTGGTACAGAATGTGGCCACGTTCTTTGCCGTCTACGAAGCGGTATACAAAATGAAGCCTCTTTATGAACGGGTGGTGACCGTAACCGGCAGCTGCCTGTCCAATCCGCAGAATCTGCTGGTGCGCATAGGGACTCCCATAAAACAACTGGTGGAATTCTGCGGCCCGTTAAAAAACCCACCCGCGAAAATAATCTTCGGGGGACCGATGATGGGCATAGCCAAATCTTCGGACCTGGTACCGGTAATAAAATCAACCACCGGAATAGTATTATTCACCAAAGAAGAAACGGGTATAAAAGAAGAGGAATTTTGTATCCGCTGCGGAGCCTGCGTCAAAGAATGCCCGGCCGGGCTCATGCCCTGTCTCATCAACACGGCGAGTGAAAAAGGATTCTGGGCCCATGCCAAAGCCAACGGCTGCCTGGATTGTATCGAATGCGGCATCTGTTCGTATGTCTGCCCGGCAAACCGCAGGATCGTCCAGTCAATACGCAGGGCTAAGATGGAGGCCATGAAACTATGAAAGAACTTTTTAAATACGGATTCATACTCGCGCTCATCTGCATGACAGCCGCCGGCCTGCTGGCGGGGATAAATATGCTCACCAGGGGCCGCATACATAATCAGGCGCAGGCCGAAGAATTAAACAGCCTTAAAGAAGTCCTGCCGGCGGCGGATTATTTTGAACCGGTCAAAGAAAACGATACGATTCTTTACTATATAGGTAAAAACCCGCATAAAATAACCGTGGGATTTGTCTTCAAGACCGGCGGCAAGGGATATTCCAGCGTTATCGAGACTGTGGCCGGGCTTACGCCGGACGGGACCATTACCGGGATAAAAATACTCAATCAAAATGAAACCCCGGGACTGGGCGCACGCATCTGCGAAGTCAAAGACGACAAGACTATCGGCGATGTGCTCAGAGGCGTAAAACAGGAATCCGCGCGAAAGCCGTGGTTCCAACAGCAGTTCAGCGGAAAAAAAACCGTGGAGCTGGACCAGGTAGAGGCGATCACGGGGGCGACTATATCATCGCGAGCCGTGATAGAATCGGTAAAAAAGCGCGCGGTTGAAATATTAGAAATGACAGGCAAGGATAAATAAATTCCGGACGTCTCGTTAATATCGCTCATTTCGTTATTCCCGCTCGAGTATCCGGACGAAAACAGCGGCACTAATACGTGTTCAATTATGGATAAATTCATTGTCACATCTTCCCCGCACCTGCATAAAAAAGAATCCGTGCGGCGTATCATGTGGACGGTAAATATGAGCCTGCTTCCCGCGGCTGTCGCCGGGGTGTTCATTTTCGGAGCCGGCGCGGCATGGATCATGGCACTGTGCATCCTCTCGGCAATAATCAGTGAAGCCGTATTGCAAAAGCTGACGCACAGAAAAATATCGGTTTTGGACGGAAGCGCCTTCCTGACCGGGCTGCTCCTCGCTTTCAACCTGCCCGCCCGGGTGCCTTTCTGGATACCCATTGCCGGATCTTTTTTCGCCATTGCCATAGGCAAACAAGTATTCGGAGGCCTGGGACAGAATATTTTTAATCCCGCGCTCGCAGGAAGGGCGTTCCTGACGGCATCGTGGCCCAAATACGTAACTACTTTTACCGCGCCTTTTTCCTGTGACGCGACCACCTGCGCCACGCCGCTGACTTTGTTAAAAGAAGGACCGGGGCTTGATCATCTTTCTTATATGGACCTCTTTTTGGGAAAAAAAGGCGGCTGTATCGGCGAAGTCTGCATTTTGGCTTTGCTTATCGGAGCGGCCTATCTCTTTTATAAAAAATATATTACCTGGCATATACCATTGAGCTATATAGCGGCTACCGCACTGGTAATCTGGATATTCGGGGGAAAACCGTTGTTCAGCGGAGACTGGTTTTTCCACATTTTAAGCGGCGGCCTTATTCTGGGAGCTTTTTTCATGGCCACGGACTACGTAACCAGCCCGCTGACCGGGAAAGGACAGATTATTTTCGGCGCAGGATGCGGATTATTAACGGCTGTTTTGCGTATCTGGGGAGGCTCGGCGGAAGGAGTTTCCTACGCCATTTTGATGATGAACGCGGCGACTCCGGTGATCGACCGGTTTACCGCGAACAGGGTATATGGAAGTTAGCAGTCTGGCGTATATGTAACATACGCCTCCGCAGCCACTTGGCGCGCGCCTAACATCTGAGCCTTTTTGAGCAGACTGTTTAAATAGGGTTTTTCAGCAAGCTGTTAGTTTACGTGTTCGCGGGAACACACGAACACGCGAACACAAAAACACACGAACACGGAAAACAATGGCTGACAAAAAAAACGATCGGGCTTTTGCGGAACTTATCAAAGGGATAGTACGGGATAATCCCACCTTCGTGCTCGCGCTGGGGCTTTGCCCCACTCTGGCGGTTTCCGTATCCATGACCAACGGTTTAGGCATGGGCATAGCCGCCACTTTTGTATTACTGGGGTCCAATATCATTATCTCCCTGATCAAAAAATTCATCCCCCCGGAGATACGCATCCCCTGTTATATCGTGGTCATTGCCACTTTCGTCACCATCGCGGAGATGGCTTTAAAAGCCTACAGCCCGGCGTTAGACAGGGCGCTGGGTATTTACGTACCGCTTATCGTGGTAAACTGTATGGTGCTGGGGAGAGCGGAAGCCTTCGCCTCCAAGAACCCGGTATTCTATTCCATCATGGACGGTATCGGTATGGGTATCGGATTCACCCTGGCGCTCCTGCTCATTTCCGGGATTCGTGAATTTTTAGGATTCGGAAAAATTTTTAACTTCCTGGTAATCAAAGGATTCGATCCGGTACGGATGATCGGCCTGCCTTCAGGGGCCTTGCTGGTGATCGGACTTTTACTGGGTTTTTTTAATCTGTTAAAAAATCATAATAAGTAATGGACGCGGGACAGTTTCTCTCCATTTTCATTTCAGCGGTTTTCATCTATAACGTCATACTTTCGCGCTTCCTCGGGCTGTGCTCATTCATCGCCATCTCCAAGGAAACAAAACCCGCGCTCTCCATGGGACTGGCGGTAATGTTCGTTACC
>JAQTZX010000007.1 GCA_028687525.1 Candidatus Omnitrophota bacterium | reverse complement strand
GAACGGCGGAGAAAAGACAGGTTCCGGCCCGCAGATACGGCAGTTGATTGCCGGAGATGTTTTTACTCTGACCGCGGCCATGGCTCTCAAGGCGCTTTTTGAAACGGAAGATGAGCAGCAGCGGCAAAATGTGCGAACGGCCTTCGGGGTATTTTTTGAGCGTTTAGCCAAGGCAAAAGTCATTCCCGGGGAGTCGGCTAAGAAGAAGGATGAGGTGGTGAATAAAGTAATAGATGCGGGGACAGTTTTTGATCTGCCCGCTATTATGCCTATAGAGGAAGCCAAAAAGGTTGAATTGGAAGCGGATATAAGTAAAGCGACACAGTCAATGATGGCGATAGGCGTATAATACCGGGATATAAAACATAGGGGAGTATTTGATAAAACACAGGCGTTTCTTATCGGGAGCGCCTGTGTTTTTTATTGTCCACCCGGTCAAAGATTGTTTTTGCAGGTAGAGGGAATAATGATATAATAAAAACCACGGAATAATCATATATGAACAGGGGTGGCATGCCGTGAGTTTGCATTAGCGCACATTTTTTCCGGATGTGTATTTGTAGACCGGGTGAAAATTATGAGTAAAGATATAGCAGTCAATAAACAGGCTTTCCGCGATTATACCATTTTCGAAAGGATGGAATGCGGAATTGAACTGAAAGGTTCGGAAGTGAAATCCGTGCGCGCCGGGAGAGTCAATTTCAAAGATAGTTTCGCCCGCATAGAGAACGGGGAAGTCCTGCTTTATAACACGCATATAAGCCCTTATTTCGAAGCAAGTTACATGAATGTCGAGGCTCTGCGGGTCCGGAAACTGCTTTTGCACAAAATAGAGATAGCCAAATTATTCATCCAGGTGTCGCAGAAAGGGTTTACGCTTGTTCCTTTGAAGGCCTATTTCAACAGCCGGGGATTCGTTAAAATAGAGCTTGCGGTATGTAAGGGAAAGCGTTCTTTTGATAAACGGGATGACATAAAACGTAAAGAAGCCGAGCTTGACATCAGCCGGGTTTTGAAGAGCAGGAGAAGATAGGTTATCCGTTTGTAATTATTGCGCTTATATGATATAATTTTTAGATAGAAAGATTGGGGGTGAAAAGGCCTCGACTTAGGTAAGTCGGGTAAAAGCAGCATGCCGCGGACGCATGGTTGGCCGCGTTAAAAATCCGTGCACAATACAAATGCCAAAAACGAAATCGCAGCGGCAGAAGCGATCGTAGAAGGAGTTTTCGCAAGAACAGCTCCGACTATGGTTCCTATGCCAATGCCTACTATGGCAGTAGCCCATCCTTAAGAAATAAGGGTGGCCTCAACCCGGCCTGCCTAAGGGCCGGAGTTGTGCGATTAATTTAGGCTGGCTCCGGCGTGTGCCTTTGATTCCGGGGTGAGATTCACAAAAGGCTGCGGCCTGTTAAATCCTGTTCGCCGGAGTTGCAGGCTAAAGCGTAAATGGCGGACTAAGCATGTAGCGGCTTTTATTCGTTTACTTACGGACGCGGGTTCGATTCCCGCCACCTCCACCAAAATTTTCCGGCAAGGAAAATTTTGGCGGGTTCTTAGCGAACGTTAAGCGCCCCGTCAAGGGTGCAGCAAGCGAAGAATCTTCCCCCAATATGCGGGGCGTCCGGCATATTCCGGAGCGCCTTGAGCAAAAGGATCGGCAGAATGATCAAGTTATTCGGTTTTCTACTCGGTATTATTGCTTTTTGTATCCCGGTAATAGTTTGCGCCGAAGACCTCACTATCACCACATATTATCCCAGCCCCTACGGCAGTTATGACGAACTCCAGACGGCCAATAACACGTATCTGGCTACCAGCGGCGGATTCGTGGGTATCGGCAACACCACTGCCAGCGAGAAACTGGATGTTACCGGCAACATCAGGGCGACAGGGACGATAACCGGTAATAATGTTGTTGGCGTAAATGAATTCATAGGGCCGGGGGTTATCAGGCAGATTCGACATGCCGCAGGGACGACTAATATCGATACCACATCAACTACTTATCAAAATATGGCCGAAATGGATATTTCGGTGACAACATTAAACAATAGTATCCTTTTTATTCTCTGGAACGCGTCAATTGCGAATGAAGATTTCGGGATTGTGGGTAATAAAGCAGTTCTTCGAGTTACCGTAGATGGGGTGCAAGCAGGTACATTCCAATCCGGCGCGTATACGTGGAATGGTACGGGTATATTTATTACTCAGGAGTCCATGGGCGGTAATTGTATGATGCAGGTGAGTGCGGGTGTGCATAGAGTACGGTTGCAGTGGTTGTCTCATAAAGGGGAGAGGCTATATTCCTGGCCTACGCATTGGGAGGGATATGGACGTTCTATGACGGTTATGGAAATAGTCCAGCCGGGTTTTTAAGTAGGAGGGAGACATGAGGAATATTTATGCCGTGTTATTTTGTGGTGTGTTTCTTTGCGGCCATTTTTCTGTTTTTGCCGAAGACCTCACTATCACCACATATTATCCCAGCCCCTACGGCAGTTATGAAGAACTGCAGACGTCCAACAATACGTATCTGGCTACCGGCGGAGGGTTTGTGGGTATCGGCAACACCACGGCCGGAGAGAAACTGGATGTTACCGGAAATATCAGGGCGACAGGGATGATAACCGGTAACGTTCTCAAGGCTAATAACGGTTTCCTGGGCCGGGGGGTTGTAAACCAGATATTAACCGTCAGCCCGAATAACAACATTTCGACCAGCAGCGGTTCTTACAACACTATGTCCGGCATGAGCATTTCCATAACCACTACCGCCGCCCAGAGCATCCTGTTTGTTATGTGGAATGCCGGTATTTACCAGGCTATTACGACAACGGCAGGGTCTATCGTGCATATACGTGCGTTGTTGACACCGGGGAATATACAGATAGGGACGTTTATGGGCGGGGCTTCCGGCACCGGCAATACCGGGACGTTTCATGTCGATTCCATGGGGGGCAATGGTATGGTATCGGTCGGTCCGGGGACCTATACTATAGCTTTGCAGTGGAAGACCAGCCTGGATGGGACGGCTTCCAATTCGCCCGGGACCGGTAATGGTTACGGACGGAGTATGACCGTTATGGAAATTATCCAGCAGCCTTAGAATATGAATCATAAAAAAACTCTTTCTTCCGGCGTTTCACCTCATGGTTTATCTCTGGCTTTCGCCGTTCTCTGCCTCGCGTTCGTTTGCGGGTGCGCGACTGCCCCGGTCATGGAAGGTATCCCTTCATACAGCATCCGCGGGGTTCATTATATCCCGTTGGTTTCTTTGTGCGACTTGAAGAATATTTCTCTTACGTATGATACTTTTACCCGTACCGCGGAATTGAAAAAAAATTCCACCGTTGTCAATGTGCATGCCGGTGATGCCGTTATTTTAGTTAACGGAAAGGCGCAAAACCACGATAATCCCGTGTGTTTGTACCGGGATGTCCTGGTAGTTCCGTACAGTTTCCGGGACAGCGTGGTAGAGCCGTTGTTTAAGTCCGGAGTTCTTCAGGAAAAGAAAGCGTTTCCAGCTTCGCGCGTCAAGAAGGTCATTATTGATCCCGGCCATGGCGGTAAAGATCCCGGGGCCATCGGCAGGACCGGATTGCGCGAGAAAGATGTCGTTCTGGATATCGCGAAAAGGCTGGCGGTTTTGTTCAGAAATGAAGGCATAGAGGTTGTTTTGACCAGGTCAACGGACACTTTTATCCCGCTTGCCCGGCGGGTCGATAAAACGAATGCTTCTCACGCCGATCTTTTTTTGAGTATCCACGCCAATGCCAACCGGAACAGGAACGTGCGCGGGTTTGAAGTATATTATGTTTCATCCAGCGTTAATGATTTTGACCGCGCGGTTTCCGCGGCGCGCGACGATGCGCCGCACCTGGGCGTATTATCGGTTTCCGGGGCCTCTTTGAATCTCAAAGCCACGCTCTGGGATATGATTTACGGTTACAGCCGCGCCGAATCCATGGAATTGGGACGGTCAATATGCAAGTCGGTGCAGTGTGAAGTAAACAATAAGATCTCCGGCATCAAGAGCGCCCGCTATTATGTTTTAAAAGGAGCGCGTATGCCGGCAGTGTTGATAGAAGTCGGTTACTTGTCCAACATGGATGAAGAACGCTGTTTGAAAAACGGTTTTTACCGCCAGCAGATCGCTGAAGGGATTAAAGCCGGGTTGTTCGATTACTCGCAGCAAATCTGTTGGCAGTATAAATAACAGGGATGTTTATCCGCCTTCGCGCAGAAAACCCCGTGTGTAAACACGCAGATGTCCTCCTTCGCTAAAGCTTCGGAGGACTATCCCCCGAAGCCTTGGCGAAGGGGTATGAATGCGTGAATGCTGCGCTCCGGCGGGATGGTCATCCGTGCCCATGAAGGCGGACCTCGCCGGCCCTCGGCCTTGCCGGGAGGCAGGTGCGAAGAGGCGGCGGGTTTTCAGGGGGCCACGGCTGTAACAGCCGAAGGGTTCCATAGTTGACACATAGGGAGATAAAGAATGAAGCCGATCGGGGTATTTGATTCCGGGGTAGGAGGGCTTACGGTGGCGCGGGAATTGTTCCGCCAACTGCCCGGTGAGGATATTATTTATTTCGGGGATATCGCGCGCGTTCCTTACGGGATAAAATCCAGAGAGACGGTGATCCGGTTTTCCATAGACAATATCCTTTTTTTGCTTCAGCATGAGGTAAAACTTATCTGTGTGGCCTGTAATACCGTTTCCAGCGTTGCTTTGCCGGTTATCCGGAACCATTTTAAGGTCCCTCTGGTAGGGGTGATCGCCCCGGCGGTTCGGGAAGCGGTGTATGCCACCAAGAATAAACGTATCGGTGTTATCGGTACGCACGGGACTATTAAAAGTCACACCTATGAGACCGAGATACAACATCTTGATCCCGAGATCAAGGTGTTCACGCGGGCATGCCCGTTATTCGTCCCTTTTGTGGAGGAGGGATGGCTTAAAGGGAACGTGGTTAAAGATGTCGCCCAGACATACCTTAAGCCTTTAAAAGAATCCCGCATCGATACTCTTATACTGGGATGTACCCATTATCCATTGCTTAAGCCGGTTTTGCAGGAAGTGCTGGGGAAAAGCGTGGTTTTAATAGATTCCGCCACACAGGTTGCCGTCGAGGTCAAGAAGATACTGGGTACCGATGGAGCACTCAATAAAAAACGCCGGGGGAAACACAAATTCTATGTCAGCGATAACCCCGGATGGTTCCAAGAGCTTGCCGGCAGGTTCCTGGGGGAAAAAGTAAAGGATGTCGCGAAATGTATATCATAAAAGTAGAGGGTAATTTCAGCGCCGCCCATAATTTGCGCAGCTACAAGGGTAAATGCGAAGAACTGCACGGCCACAACTGGAGGGTGGAGGCCGCGGTTGTTTCCGAAACGCTCGATGCGACAGGGATGGTGATGGATTTTAACCGTCTCAAGATGAAATTAAAGAACGTTTTGAAACAATTCGACCATACATATATAAACAACATTCCGTATTTCAAGAAAGTCAATCCCACTTCTGAAAATATCGCCCGGTATATTTATGAAAACCTCCGATCACGGCTTCCCGGTTTGAAGACGGTGACAGTTTGGGAAAACAGCACCAGTTCTGCTATTTATGAAGCGTAAAAATTCCGCCCATCAAAAAGCGGTAGTCCTGCTTTCCGGCGGGCTTGATTCCGCCGTGGTTCTCTCTCTTGCGAAAAACAAAGGGTTTGATTGTTACTGTCTTACGTTTGATTACGGCCAGCGGCATAGACGGGAGATGAAAGCGGCGCGGGATGTCGCCCGGGAAGCGGATGCCGGTTACAGATTATCAAGATCGGTTTTCCCTGGAAGGGGTCCGCCCTGTTGGATAAACGGATATGCGTGCCGGAGTATTCTCGAAGCCGCCGAACCGCGGACACACGAACATACGGACACACGAATAATATCCCGTCGACCTATGTCCCGGGCCGGAATATTGTTTTTTTGAGTTTCGCTCTTTCCTGCGCCGAGGCATCCGGAGCGCGCGCGGTTTTTATCGGCGCGCACGCCCAGGATTATTCCGGTTATCCGGATTGCCGGCCCGGGTTTTACCGCGCTTTCCGTAAAGCGGCCGCCGCGGGAACAAAAGCGGGAGCGGAAAACAGGGCGATCTCCATCGAAACGCCGTTGATACACAAGACCAAAGCCGGGATCATAAAGCTCGGCAGCGCGTTGGGCGTTCCTTTCGCGGCGACCTGGTCGTGCTACCGCGGCGGCAAAAAACCGTGCGGGAAGTGCGATAGTTGTTATTATCGCGCCAAGGGATTCAGGGAGGCCGGATTGGTTGATCCGGCATGTTATTGATGGGCTTAGTAGAATCGCCCCGGGTGCCGGGGCCAAAATATCCGGAGATCCCGGGTGCAGATTTGTATTTGGCACAGGATGAGAGAATGAAAGGGAAGATCAGCGAGATATTCGAGAGTATTCAGGGGGAAGGGGTCTTTTTCGGGGAATGGCAGTTGTTCGTCCGTTTTTACGGGTGTAACCTTAATTGTAAATTTTGCGACACTAAGCCGGGAAGCTTCCGCGAGTATAAACTCGACGAGTTGATGTCGGAGATTAAAAAGTTCAAAGGACAGTATCACGCCATATCTTTTACCGGCGGGGAGCCTCTTTTACAGAAAGATTTTTTAAAACAGGTGCTTTCGCGCACGCGCCGCGCGGGGTTTAAGAATTATCTGGAGACCAACGGCACTCTTCCCGGGCCGCTGGGAGAAGTTATCGATGATGTGGATATCGTGGCCATGGATATAAAACTTCCCAGTTCCACGGGGCTGCCCGGTTACTGGGACGCGCACCGCGCGTTCCTGAAGCTGGCTTCAGAAAAAGAGGCATTTATAAAAATAGTAGTGTGTTCATCCACGGCGGAGGAAGATATTACCGCCGCGCTTAAGCTGGTCAAGGAGACCGCCCGGCAGACCATGCTGGTTTTACAGCCGGACAGCTTTGAAGGGTACGCGCGGGTACGCGGGAAGATCGAGAATCTCCGTCATCGGTGCAGGCGGGAAGGGTTTAATGTGCGGGTTATCCCGCAGATGCATAAGCTGATGGGCATACGATAGCAGTCTGCAGAATAAGTTTCATCGGCTCCGGAGCCTCTATCATCCGGGCTTTTTGCGCGCAGCCGTTGAGAGGTAAATGAAAAATTGCAGTTAAAGCATGGAGAATAAATGGTGAAAAAAAAGAAGTCGAGTTATGAAGGCCTGCAGGAAAATATCAGGGATATGAAAACTCCGGCGATAGAGACTTGGGATAATCAGTATCCGGACAAGGAATATACCGTTGTGATCGAGATCCCGGAGTTTACCTGTATATGTCCGAAAACGGGCCTGCCGGATTTCGCGGAGATCAGGATCGAGTATATCCCGGGCAGGGTATGCATTGAACTGAAGTCCCTGAAAATGTATACCATATTTTTCAGGAATGTGGGGATATTCCACGAGCATCTTGCGAATAAGATGATGGATGATTTTGTAGGGGCTTGTGATCCGCGGTGGGTGAAAATGACCAGCGAGTTCAATCCGAGAGGCGGGATAAAGACGACAGTCATCCGGGAGTATAAAAAGAAAGACCGTTAACAGCGATACTAACAGTCTGATGAAAAAGCCTGCCTGCCGGCAGGCAGGCCCAATCTGCCGCGTTGCGTGCGCCGTTCCTTTGTGCGGCGTACACATATCGTACGGCTGCGGCAGACTGCTTAAGAGGGTTTTTCAGCATTCTACTAATTCCGAATGGTAAGAATTATCACATCCGATAAGATCAGAGAGACAGTTAGAGACTTGTGTATCAAAGCTAATGTACGCTTGCGTCCCGACGTTCTTGCCGCTCTCAAGAACGCATACCGCATTGAGGCTGATAAACGGGCAAAGCGGATCCTGCGGGCGATCCTCGATAACGCCGCCATTGCCCGGAAAGAATCTTTGGCTGTCTGTCAGGATACCGGTTTGCCGTTTGTTATGCTGGGGATAGGGCAGGAGGCGCGTATAACCGGAGATTTGACCAGGGCGGTTAACAAAGGGGTTGAACAGGGATACCGGCGGGGGTATTTCAGGGAATCGATTGTACGTGATCCGCTGATGCGGGGTGCATCGGGATATTCTCCAGCGGTTATCCATACGGAGATTATTCGGGGGAACAAGGTGAAAATAGCGGTTTTGCCGAAAGGGTTCGGAAGTGAGAACAAGAGCCAATCGCGGATGTTTAATCCTACCGCCGGTATTGACGAGATCAAGAAATTCGTGGTTGAGTCGGTTATAACCGCCGGACCTGATGCCTGTCCACCGTATGTGGTGGGCGTGGGGATCGGAGGGACGGCTGACTACGCCTCTTTCTTGGCGAAAAAAGCCTTATTGCGGTCTATCTTTCGTCCTGCGTCCCGCGTCCCGGCCGGCAAAGCGGGCGGGCGTCCCACGGGGCATATCAAAAATCTTGAACATGACCTTTTGCGTAGGATCAACGGCCTTAACATCGGCCCCATGGGATTGGGGGGGAGGTCCACTTGTTTGGGAGTGAATATAGAAACAAGCCCTACGCATATCGCGGGCCTGCCGGTCGCGGTGAACATCAGTTGTCACGCGTTGAGAAGCGCGCGGGCGAGTATATAGGGATATGACGATAAAAATATCGGTTCCTTTGGATACGGCGCAGATTAAGAGGCTTAAAGCGGGAGATGAAGTTTTATTGAGCGGAACCATCTATACTGCCCGCGATCAGGCGCATAAAAAATTGGTTGAAATTATCAGAAGCAAAAAACGGCTTCCTTTTGAGATGAGAGGCGCGGTTGTTTATTATTGCGGTCCCACCCGTACTCCGCGCGGCCGGGTAATCGGTTCCTGCGGCCCGACTACCGCTTCGCGCATGGATGCTTTTACTCCCGCATTGTTAATCAGGGGATTAAAGGGTATAATAGGGAAAGGCAGGCGTTCTCTCTCCGTGGTGAAGGCGCTTAAGGAACAGGGCGGTGTATATTTCCTGGCTTATGCCGGGTGCGGCGCGCTCATAACCCGGTATGTTAAAAAAGCACGGGTCATTGCTTTTAAGGAATTAGGGCCGGAAGCGGTTCGCAGTCTGGAAGTGGAGGATTTTCCTTTGATTGTCGCCGTTGACGCGCGGGGGAATTCTATTTATGGGTAAAATACAGAATAAATTAGTGCGGCAGATACTTTTGACTTCAACTTTGCCGCTTATTATTCTTTCCGCTATTACCGTCAGTTTCCTGGGAAAAATGGCGGTGAGTGAGACGCACCAGCGGCTAAAAAGCAGTTTGAATGCCGGCAGCACGGTGTATGATGATGTGTGCAACAATCTGAAGTTCACGGTCAGGGACCAGAACAGGCGAATATATACCCTGATGGATGAAAACCAGCTTGATCTTTTGAAGAACGAATACGCGAAGATCGTAAAGGAAAACCGGTTTGATTTTTTTATCATCACCGATAATTTCGGCAGTGTGCGTGTCTCTATTCCCAATCCTTCTCTGGAAGGTCAAAATATCGCTAATTACTCCTACGTGCGCAAGGCGTTGTTAAAGGGGCAGTTTTCGGTTTCAACGGAAGTGCTCGACGCCGAAGAGTTGAAACAATTCGGCCTGTTTGAAAGGTCCGTGATCTTCGGCATCCCCGCTACGCGGGGTATGATCATTCAATCCACCTTCCCGGTCATCAACAACAATGAGATTATCGTGGGGACGGTGAGCGCCGGATACCTGCTTAATAACAACAATGCCATTATCATCGATCCGATCATGGAAAATACCGCTTTCATTTCCAGCATTTTCCTGGATGATATCCGTATTTGTTCCAGCGTCCCCTCCCAGGGGGACGAATACGCTATCGGCAGCCGGCTTGATCCCCAGAAATCGGTGCTCATTCTTTCCCATAAGAAGGATTACCTGGGGCGTATCCGGGTTATTAACGAATGGTATCTGGCCGGGTACACGCCTCTCTATAATTCGCAAAGACAGGTTGTCGGGATCCTGGGCATCGGGCTTCCCGAAGCGCTGGTTTACCGTCTGAGGAACAATCTTGTTAAAATCTTCATCATCGCCGTTATTTTTTCGCTGATGCTCGCTTTTATTATCGGTTCCTGGATCGGCGGCGGTATTGTCAAGTCGGTAAATAAACTCATGCGGGGCATCGAGGCGGTTATGAAAGGCGATTATGAGCATCAGATACGCATAGAATCGCGGGATGAAGTGCAGGAAGTGGGGAACTTTTTCAATAAGATGACCTCGCAGCTGCGATCGGCCCGGAAACAGCTCGGCGAGACGCATAAACAGCTTATCCAGTATGAAAAGATGGCGGCTATCGGGCGGATGGCGGCGGTTTTGAGCCACGAACTGCGGAATGTGTTTGCCGGCATAGAAGTAAGTATCTATTATGTAAAAGCGAAAATGACCGGGGATCTTACTCCGCTGTCGAACAAGATCGCCGAAATTGAGAAAGAGATCAGTTACGCGCACACGCTTTTGAATAATATTTCCACTTTTGTGACATCGCGTAAAGTGGTGTGCCGGGAAACCGGGATAAATAATATCCTGGAAGATACGTTGAATAATCCGCTTCTGCAGGATATGATCGGGAACAATAAGGTTGTCGTGGAAAAGGATCTAGACCCCTCTGTCCCCGCGGTTATGGCCGACTGGACCCAGATGAAGGAGGTTTTTTCCAACTTGTGCTTGAATGCCGTCCAGGCTATGCCTAACGGCGGGACACTGAAGATCTCCACGCGCGCAAGCGGAGCAATGATAGAAATAACGGTCGCGGATACCGGATCGGGTATTTCCAAAGAGAATATGCAGAATTTGTTTACGCCTTTTTTCACCACCAAAAGCAAGGGGCTGGGTTTAGGGTTGTTTATCGCGCGGGAGATAGTGGAATTGCACAAAGGCAGGATCGAGCTTTCTTCCGAAGAGAACAAAGGATCCCGTATCATCGTGTTTCTGCCGGTCCCCAAATAGGAGTGTGCCATGGAAAACATGAAAAGCATTCTCATCGTCGATGATGACAAACTGCTCAGCGACAGTTTGAAGCTGGTGCTTGCAGAGGAAGGATATCATGCCGTGGTTGCGCACAGCGGAGAGGCGGCCGTTGAGGCGGCGAAAAAAGAAGGATTTAATGTTATGGTGCTGGACCTCATGCTGCCGGATATGAGCGGCATAGAGCTTCTGCGGATGTTTAATAAAAAATACCCGGAGACGGGATTTATCATTTGCACCGGTTTCGCCAGCCTCCCCACGGCCATAGAAGCATTGAAGGCCGCGGCATATGATTACATCATCAAGCCGTTCAATGTCGACCATTTTAAGCTGGTGATCGAACGGTGTATTAATAAGCAGGAACTCATTGCCAACAATAAATACTTGTTTGAACGGCTGGAGAGGGAAAAATATAAACTGGAGATCATCCTTGATGTCTACAATGAAATCGCCGCTATTTATGACCTTGACGATCTGGCCGATATGGTTACCGGCAAGGCGGTGCAGCTGCTGGAGGCGGAAAAGGCTTCACTGATGTTGATCGACGACGAATCAAAGGAACTGGTTTTGAAAAGCGCCAAAGGCCTGGGAAAAGAGAAAGTTTCTTTGCGCACGAAAGTAGGCGAACTGATCTCGGGATGGGTTGCCCAGCAGGGGGAGGTTTTGCTGGTCCGGGATATCGATGAGGACCCGCGGTTCAGGTCTTACCCGAAGAATAAGCGCTATAAGACCAGATCGTTCATATCCGTACCGCTCAAAGTCGAAAAGAAAGTTATCGGGGTATTGAACGTGACGGACAAGCTTTCGGCGGCCAAGATATTCAACGAGGAAGATATTCGTTATTTGTCGCTCATCGCGTATCACACCGTGGCCCAGATAGAAAATATCCGTTTGTGCGAGCGGCTGGCTTCCATCGCGGTTACCGATCCCTTGACCGGCATGTTCAATCACCGGTATTTCCAGGAACAGATCAGCCTGGAGATCATGCGCAGTCAGCGGTACGGCCACACCTTGAGTTTGATCATGTTCGATATTGATCATTTCAAGGAGATCAATGATAAGAACGGGCATCTGGCCGGCGACCGGGTTTTAAAACAGGCGGCCAATATCATGCGTGATAATATCCGGCATGTCGATATCCTCTGCAGGTACGGAGGGGATGAATTTGTGATCATTCTTCCGAATACGGATATGGAAGGGTCCCTGGTGGTCGCGGAGAAGATACGCAAAACCGTTGAAGAACAGGAGATTAAGATCGAGGAAGAAGGGAAGGAAAAAAGCCTGAAGGTCACGGTCAGCGGCGGCGTGGCCGGTTACCGGGACGGTTTGAGTAAAGCGGATTTTCTGAACCGCGTTGACGCAACATTGTATAAATCAAAGGTTGGAGGCAGGAATATGGTAACCGGATACAAATAACATCAGGGGGAATATATTATGGCGCGCATTGACGGGAGGGCTTCAAACGCATTACGGAAGGTTAATATTACCCGCGATTTTCTCAAATTCGCGGAAGGTTCCTGTTTGATAGAACTTGGGAATACGAAAGTGATCTGTTCGGCTTCGGTGGATGAGAACGTCCCGGCGTTCTTGAAGAACAAGGGTAACGGCTGGATTACCGCCGAATACGGGATGCTGCCGCGTTCGTGCAAAACGCGCATCCCGCGGGGAAAAGATTCCGGCCGCACCTATGAAATACAGCGCCTGGTGGGTAGGTCCCTGCGCGCGGTCACGCAGACCGAGAACATGGGTGGTGAACGCACCATCTGGATAGACTGCGATGTCATACAGGGAGACGGCGGCACGCGCACCGCCGCCATTACCGGTAGTTTTATCGCCCTGGCAGACGCGTTAAGAAAGCTAAGGTTGAACGGGGTCATTCAGAATATCCCGTTGAGGGGTTTTGTGGCCGCTACCAGCGTGGGGTTACTCGGGCAGGAAGCGGTACTGGATCTTTGTTATGAAGAAGACTCCCGGGCGGATGTGGATATGAACATCGTTATGACCGGCGCCGGCGAGTTCATCGAGATACAGGGCACGGCGGAACGAAAGACTTTTTCCAAAGAACAGATGGATACATTGCTGGCGCTGGCCCGGAAGGGTATCGGCGAACTGGTCGCTCTTCAAAAAAGCCTCCTGGGGAATTTATTGTAAATCCTGCCGTTAACGGGTCCATGTTGAAAAAGAATGCATAGACTGGAATTGGTCGTCGCGACAAAGAATAAGAAAAAGCTCGAAGAGATACGGGAAATCCTCGAGGACCTGGATGTCCGTTTGACCTCTCTTGCCGGGTATGAAAACCTTCCCCGGGTCATAGAAAATGGGAAGACCTTCAAGGAGAACGCCGTCAAAAAAGCGCTGAAGCTGGCATGTTTTACCGGCAAGTTGACCATGGGGGAAGACTCCGGGCTGTGCGTGGAGGTTTTAGAGGGAAGGCCGGGCGTGTACTCTTCGCGGTTCGCGGGAAAGAGTAAAAGCGATAACCGGAATAACCTGAAAGTCCTGCGCCTGCTGGAGGGCGTGCCGGAAAAGAGTCGCAGGGCGTATTATGCCTCCGCGGTCGCCCTGGCGGATAAAGACGGATTGATCGGCGTGGCCGAGGGTACCTGTTACGGCCGGATAGGATTCGAGCAGCGGGGGACGTTCGGGTTCGGGTACGACCCGTTATTCGTCATCCCCCGGTATAAAAAGACCTTTGCCGAGCTGGGGCCGGATATTAAGCACAGCATGAGCCACCGTTTTCGCGCCCTAAAAAAAGCGCGAATCCTTCTCCAGAAATATATTGAGCGCCGCGCCAAGAGTTGATATAATAACCCGGTACATATTCAAAGCGGTACCGGGTACCGATTCAATCGGGAACCTGTCCCCTTTGGGGATTATTACACACGCATTGCTTGGACTATCGATATCAACGGGGCGTGGCTCAGTTTGGATTAGAGCACTTGCTTTGGGAGCAAGAGGTCACAGGTTCAAGTCCTGTCGCCCCGATAAAAATAAGAACGGCAGGTTTCCCGCCCTGATGTCTGACAAAGGGCGGGATTTCGCCGCCGGGCTTGAACAAGCGCGGCTCAACAAGCCCCGTAGATAACATGTAACTGATTTGCGCCTGTAGCTCACATGGATAGAGCAACTGCCTTCTAAGCAGTGGGTAGCAGGTTCGATTCCTGCCAGGCGCGAAAATTAACTAACGCAGGTTTTCTCTTGCGCCCGCAAAGATTTGGGAACAAGATTGCGGGCTCCGGGGATCAATTCGCAGATGTAGTCTGCGTACAGGTTAAATCCGATGAGAATCCTTAGAGATACCGCTTTGATCCTGTTTGTTGTTTTCATGGGGATAGTGGTTTTACTGCATGTTTGGGTAGGCATAAAAGGCAAACCGTTTCTCCTGAAAGAATTGAAATCAATTTTCAAGGATCAGCATGTAACGGTTGAGAGCGTAAAAGCCACCTTTCCTTTCAACCTTACGATCAGAAAACTGGCGATAGGCGATTTCGCGAAAGTAGACGAGATAATAGCTGCCGGCGGCGCGATTGATATCTTCAGAAAAAACTTCAGCATTTCGGATCTGCGTTTAAAAGGCCTTACCCTTAACGTGGAAAGCGGTAAAGACGATGCCTCTTCATCTGTAACTAAGGCAGACCTTGAACAACTCCCGAAAACCGCGGAGATAACCATTGACAGGAATAATGTTAAACAGCTTCCCGAAATATCCCTTCCCCCGGTAACCGATACGATCTCTCCGCCTAAACAAAAATTCCTGGTGATAAGCAATATTCTTCTCGAGCGCCTGACCGTGACCGACGGCACCATTAATTATACCGACCGGAATATAAGCGAAAAGGGGATAAAGTTCACGCTGACCGATGTTTTTTTTGACCTGCAGAATTTTATTTATCCTCCGAAAAGCCCGGTCATTACCTCTTTCGATATGACGGGCAGGATTCCGTGGGGAGAAGGGAAAGAACGCGGCGCCCTGCAGGTAAAAGGATGGGTGAACCTTTTTAAAAAAGACCTGCAGGCAAAAGTTAAAATTGACGATATAGACGGCTTGACCTTTTATCCGTATTACGCGCAATGGGTGAATCTTGAAAACACGCGCATTCAGAAGGCAAAACTCGCTTTTAACAGCGACGTGCAGGGATTAAATAATGAAGTAACCGCGGAATGCCATCTGGAACTTAAGGAGATTGCTTTTAAACCCCGGTCATCGGAAGAAGAAGCCGGCAGGGCGGAGAAAATAGCGCAGATGGTTATAGGTTTTTTTAAATCCATGAGCGGCGGGAAGATTGTTATGGATTTTTCCGTTAAAACAAAATTTGATTGCCCCCAGTTCGGGTTTGGCGATCTGAAAGTCGCTTTCGAGGATAAGATACAGCAGGCCAGGAAAGAAGAAGGTTTTGGACCCGAGGGTGTATTGAAACTTCCCGGCAAGATCATCGAAGGCACGGTAAAGGGGGCGACCGGTTTTTCCAAGGCGCTCATCGACGCTACCTTTACCGTGGGCAAAGAATTCGGGAATGCGATCGGGGATTCTTTCAGGAAAAGCCAGCCCGAGGATAAGAATGGCGGGGCGGTTTCCCAGGATCCGGTTGAAAAATCGCAGGCGTTCCCGCAGAACGAAGGTATAGCATTGCCGTCAGGCGGATAAAGGCGGCGGGATTTTTTGCCGGCGGACAGACTCCCTCCTGCAGGTTTAGAGATGCCGCGGCGGGTAAGGCTCGCTGGGATCCATAACGGGATGCGGCGCATGGAAGAAATAATACCGGGGCAATTTAAAGAAGAAATATATCTTTTCCCAAAAGTATTGCTGGTCATTCTGCTCGCGGCCGGCGGTTTCTTCCTGTGGAATAGCATCAGGCATTTTTCGCTTTCCGAGGTTTTTTTTATTCTTATTGTTTTTTTTATCCCTTTTTTATTCGGGAAAATGGCTGTTACCGTATTGAACGGCGAGCTTCGGGTCCGGTTCGGGTATTTCCGTTTGATAAATTTTATTTTTCCCCTTTCCGATATCCTGACTGCGGAAGAGGTCTCTTTTGGCCCGATCCGTGATTTCGGCGGTTGGGGCATCAGGTGCGGACGTTTCCGCGGTAAGCCGGCGAATTGTTTGACCATGCGCGGGAATAAAGGAGTATTGCTGGTTTTACGCCGGGCGGTGCGCATCTGTTTTTTACGTACGGATAACATCCTTATCGGAGTCCGTGACCCCGGCGCATTACTGCGGGCGCTCGGCAAGAGGAAATGAGGCGGTATGGATATAGCGAATAATCTCGGCATCCTTCTGGGAGGCCCCTGGGCTTCAGGCGTGAACTTATATCTGACGGTCTTTGGCCTGGGGATTGCCGGCCGCATGCACTGGATAAATCTTCCCGGTACCATGGATACGCTCTCCAATCCCCTGGTCATTGCCGCTTCGGCGCTGATGTATGCGGTTGAGTTCGTCGCGGATAAAATACCTTATTTCGATTCGGTATGGGATTCTGTGCATACGTTCGTCAGGCCAGCTGGCGGCGCGGCCCTGGGATACATGGCGGCCGCGAACCTCGGCCCCGCGGCGCAGACTTTGACCGCGGTAATGGGAGGTTCAGTGGCTTTGAGTTCCCACTTGACCAAAGCTTCCACACGGGCGGCTATCAATACGTCTCCGGAACCGGTGACTAATTCCGTGGCCAGCGTCACCGAAGACGGGCTGGTCTTCGGCGTGCTCTGGCTGATCGTCAAGCATCCGGTCATAGCCGCGCTGGCGGCAGTCGTGTTGATCGTGCTTACTGTGATTCTGTTGCGCATGATGTTTAAATTCATAAAAAAGATTTTCAGATTTTTCAGCGGTTCCGGAAAAGAAGAAAGATCCGGGAAGGATGATGGATAACAAACCATCCGGCCTGACCGGATTGCGGCTCGATGCCTTAAAAGAGACAACCAGTATCTGCGCGGGAAATACCGCTGCCGCCTTAAGCATGAAGGGAGACCGGCGAAAAAAGGTTTTAGTTTTTTCTTATCATTCCGATATCCCGGTGGTATAATAAAAAAACGAAATGGAAAAATACCCGCATATCCCAAAGAAAATTATTATTATCGAAGACAGCCGGCTCACCGGTTCCATCCTGGAACGCCGTTTCCAGAAAGCCGGACATTCAGTCTTTGTTTTTTCAAAAGGAAAGGAAGGCCTTGCTAAAATAAAGGAACTTCACCCCGACCTGGTTATTCTTGACCTGGTGCTCCCCGATTTACCCGGGGAAGAGATCTGTAGGGAAATAAAGAGAGATGAGTGTCTGCATCATATACCGGTTATTATCCTGACTGCCAAGACAAACGATGCGGACAGGATCGTGGCCCGGGTTATCGGCGCGGATGCCTTCTTGACCAAGCCGCTGGATATGAAAAAGCTCTTAGAAGAATCCGGGCGCCTCTTATCTCGCCCCAAACACCTTAAAAATAACCCCGAAAAACATTTCTTATCGCGGTAGCCGAGCGTCTTTTTTATACTTTACAGCGGCAGAAAAGGCAGGTATAATTGAACGCTGTTACCGGATTTAGTGCTGTCGCGTATCGCGTTTGCCTGTTTACTGCCGGTAGATATCGATACAGCCGCGGCTTTACTTAAAACCATTTGAAAGGATTATGAGCAGGCATTTCGGTCCAAGAAACAGTCCTCAATGAGCCATAAATTTTCTTCAAAAAATTATGGTGGGTATAGCTCAGTTGGTTAGAGCACTTGACTGTGGCTCAAGATGTCGGGGGTTCAAGTCCCCTTACCCACCCAAATTTAATTTGCTGTGCAAATTAAATTTGGCTCTGAGCCCCCAAAGGGGGCGAAGAGCCTTAACTCTCGCGTCCCCTGAAGACCGCGAAAAGCCTAAACCTGTCCTCTTCACCCGTATGCCTTGGCACGTCTACATAATCGCATGTCAAGACGGCACCCTTTACACCGGCATCACTAATCACCTCGAACGCCGAATCAAAGACCACAACAGCGGTAACGGTTGTCGGTACACCCGTTACCGAAGGCCGGTAAAACTGATTCATTCTGAAGATTATTCCACTCGATCCGAATCCCAAAAGCGAGAAGCTTACATAAAAGGCCTAAGCAGAGAGAAGAAGCTCCGATTATGTAAAGGTGAATTACTCGAGTCCTCAAAAAAATTCCCCTTCAATAATCCCGCGCAAGTGGTATAATAAAGGAAAATATTACCGAAAGTATCAAGAGGGGCCAAGAAAAGAAGACACCTATGCCGGGAAAACAAAGTCCCGGTTTTGATGTTTATGGGACGAAATGGCTGTCCCAAAAGTGACTGTCACCAGTATTCACCAGTATTCCGGGGTGATTACCGCGCAGGAATCCTCTTCTGTAAGCGCGTCCGTAAAGAGCCTTGTTGAAAGCGGCGCTTCTGCTTCGGAGGCAAAAAGTGTTGTTGCACAGGCAGTAAGACAGGCTAAGGCTCTGGGTTTAAAGGGCAAGGATCTGGCGGCTAAAGTACAAGAAGCTGCTAAGTCGCGTAAAGCGCAGATGGACGAGGCTAAGAAAAAAGAAAAAGAAGCGGAAGCAAAAGCAAAGAAGAAAGCAAAAGAAGCCGAGGCAAAAGCGAACAAAGAAGCAAAAGAAGTGCAGAAAAAATGGAACAAAGGTAGGTAATATTTCAGGCTAGCTATCGGAAGGGGGTGGTTAGTTGACGCTCCCTTCCAATATTAGCAAAATTAAGACGTCTTGAGAGGATGCATGAAGAAAACAATTGTTTCTTTAGCTATGAATCCATCTATCGACAAAAG
>JAQTZX010000006.1 GCA_028687525.1 Candidatus Omnitrophota bacterium | reverse complement strand
AAGACACAAAATCCCAATTGAAAACCACGGTCGCGGCAGTGGCCGCCGACGGCCCCAGGGAATGAAACATCATTACGATAGCGTTAAACGCGATAATATTCAGGCACATCTCAAGCCCCATGGGCGATCCGAACCGCAGAAGCTTTCCCGCCAGCGGCCGGTCGAAACGGAAAGAACTCTCCAGGCTGTACTCCCTGCGGTTGCGCCCGCTCAAATACGCCCCGGAGAGAACAAACAAACCGACAATCCCTCCCAGAACAGTGGCGTACGCCGCGCCCCGGATGCCCATGGAAGGAAACCCGAACTTGCCGAAAATAAATACGTAATCCAGGCCCACATTGGTGAACATAGCGGCAAACGACGCGGCCATGACAATCCTGGTGCGGGCGACACCCGAGAAAAAACCGCTCAGGCTCGTCCGCATAAGGCTGACGATAGATCCATAAAGCAGGATATTAAGGTACGCGGTCTGTGGACGGAGTTGTTCTGCCCCCACTCCCATAAAAGCAAACATCCAGTACGCCGCCGGCCGCAAAAAGAGAATAAACGGATACGCACAGCAGGAAAAGATCAACGCCTGCGTCAAAACTACACCGCAGTCTTTTTTTCTTCCGGCGCCCAAGTGCTGGGCAACCAGCGCGGTCGTAAACCCGGCCAAACCGATAAAAAAAGACATCAACATGAAAGAAGTCAAGCCTCCTCCCATAACTGCGTTCATCAATTCAGGATCGAGCCGCGCGAGGAACAACCGGTCGGTAAAAACCATGACCGTATCACAGGCATGCGAAATGACCATTGGCAGGGAAATGGCGAGCACTTCCGCTATCCCTCCCTCTTTTAGGTGTTTTTTCAAGGAATGTCCCGGTTAGTTATGACGACTTTTCATATTCTCTTCCCTGGTCTATTATCTCAACCGCCCCATATATCTCATACCTGGGACCATACGGCGTTCCTCTATGGCCCCGAACCGTTCCCGTCCGCTCATTTCTCCCGAGAACGATCACCAATCAATCGGGAAATAATCTTTCAGAAATTTTCCGTTCCAGTGTTTTCCCGTCAGGATACCGTGAAAGAACGGATCGCATACCCGGGCCGCTCCGTCCACGATATCCAACGGAGGCTGAAAATCATGGCGTTCCCGCTTGAGCTCGGCAAGCGCGGCGGGATCTTCATCCGTAACCCATCCGGTGTCCACGGCATTCATAAAAATACCGTGTTTGGCCAGTTCGCCGGAAGAAGTATGCGTAAGCATATTCAGCGCGGCCTTGGCCATGTTGGTATGCGGATGCCGGCTGTCCTTGGCGTAACGCAGGAATTTCCCTTCCATGGCCGACACGTTCACTATATGCTTCTGCCCGGTGTTGTCGCGTTTCATCAAAGGCAGGAGCTTATTGCACAACACAAAAGGCCCGATGGCATTCACCAGATGCAGCTCGAGCATCTCGGCAGTCTGTATCTCACCCAGGCGCAGACGCCAGCTGTTGGTCTTGCGCAGGTCAACCTGCTGAAGGTCCGCGTCCAGTTTTCCCTCCGGGAAAACCGGTTCCCGGTCCTGCGCGTGGTCATACGAGTAAGGAACCTGGGAAAGCCGGGCGGACGCGCGCAGGCCTATTCCCGGAGTTTTGGCGTTCCAGGCCACGGGAAACGCCGTCTCCGCCGCGAGACCCGGTTGAGTAAATGTTACGAACTGCTTTTTACAATCTTCGAACGGACGAAGAAACGACTGCACGTTCTCCGGCAAGTCTTGAAATTCCCGGTTTTCATTCGCCATAAGATGGCCGTAAAACCCGGGCGGACGCCGGACAGTTTGAGCCGCGTTATTGATCAATATATCCAACCGGTCATAATGCCGCTCTATATATTCACAGAATAGTTCCACGCTCGGCGTGTGCCGCAGATCCAGGCCGTAAATATGCAGGCGGGAACCCCACAAAGAAGAATCATTCTCACGGGAAAAACGCAGCGCGGAATCCACCGGGAACCGCGTGGTGGCGATCACCCGGGCCCCGGCGCGCAAAAGCTTGAGCGCCGCCTGATAGCCGATCTTTAAGCGCGAACCGGTGATCAAAGCGGTTTTCCCCTGAAGCGGCGCGGACTGGAAACGCTTCCGATAATTAAAATCGGCGCATTCCGGGCAAAGTGCGTCATAAAAAAAATGAAGCCGCGTAAATCCAGTTTTGCAGATATAACAATTACGCGGGGATTTCAATTCAAGTTTTTGAAAGCTTGATCCCCGATTTTCACCGGTGATCCGTTCAGGCGCGGTAAACACGGCATTCTCACGTGCGGCACGTATGCCGGTTGCCGCGCGGGCGCGGCGTTCCTGCATGAGAACAACCTGTTGTTTATTTACTCTTACGTCCCTCCGCCTCTTGCGTATCTCTTCCCGGTCCGGGCGGGACAGGCGTCCGGCCGCTGTCAGCAGCGCGATCCGCTGTTCTTCAGAAAGATGAACCAGCTGTCCGCTGTCCTCAACCAGTTCCTTGAGCAATAAAATACAATTCTCTATCTCTTCGGGAGTATGGTTATTTTTCAAGGGACACTTTCCTTTACTTAAGGGTACTGCGCGAAATCTTTGCGGTCCAAGGAGACAAAAGAAAAGTCAAATAAAACGCGTCGAATAAAACAGAGAGATTACACCTGCCGGGCATGCGTTCAAAAACAATCTCCCGGGATCTTAAAAGTGGGCCGGAGGACTGTCAGATACACTCTTAAATATCTCCATCGCAGGTACACATGACACACCCCCTACTCCCCGAGCGCTTCCTCGACCGGCTTACCGCCCACGTATAAATCCTTTACAACAGAATTGCCGTCCTTTATCATCACGATGACATACGCGTCATTCCGCCCCCCGGTATTATGCTTGCGATAAAGATCTTCCGCGCGAGGAGCTTTCTTTTCCATCATGTAATACCGGTCTATAGGAGGCTGAAACTCGACCTTATTTCCCGCCACGGCCGTTACCCGCACCTTCAGATACGGCTCATCCCGGGGGATATCCGCGGAGATCCGGGAAAACACGGCGAAGCCGTCATCGCCGGTTTTAATAACCGCGAAAACGCGCTGTCCGCGTGACAACGTAAGCCCCTCCGGATTCGGGGCGGTGTGCTCTTTCAAAGAAAGCGCGACATACCTCCCGCGGAACGCGTCAAACGGATCCACAGGCTGAGTCCTGAACTTGACCGCCTGTCCGGTACCCAGCACGGATTCTTGCTGTAGTATCATGAAAACAGGCACTCCTATCTGGATCAAAGCAAGACAGCCCAAAAGGCTAAGGATAAGCGTTTTTCTATTCATTCACCCCTCCTTTGCGCCGGATGACGACCATATTGACAACCAGAAAACCGGCGCCAAGCAATATCAGAACCAGGCCTTTTAACACCAGGTTGATCCCGCTGTCGAAAAACCGGAGCATAACCACAAGGATTAAAAGCAATAAACCTGTATTGACTGCCCGCACCTTGTTTTCCCTGAAGCCGCTCCGGACACGCTCAAGGCTGAAAATTAAAAAATAAATATTATAAAGCACCATCGCTGCAGATGAGAACGAAAACCCGGCCACCGCGGCTACCGGGGCAATACCGATAAGCACATTGCCGAACCTCTTCTCTTTGATCGCTTCTATGACCAGCAAAAGCGTTACAATGGAATAAATAATTACAAGCAGTATCCCCCCCTGAAACTCAAACGGTTTCATATCCCGCGAATCCCAGTAAGGAATCATAGACCACGCCCCCCGGTACGTCAGGATAAGAGATACCACAATAACACCCAATTCCCCGATCCTGCGAAAAGGTATCTGCCAATCATGACTGATCGCGGGAAACCGGCGCGTCCCGATCAAATACATCGAGGCGAATAAAAGAGAAAGATATACCATCCACAGATGCGGCATGAACCAGATCATAAAAGACGCCGTGTATAACGCCAGACTCAACGCCAAAATCGACGAAAACAAATTAGCCCGTACCACAAAACCTTTCTGCTTGAGAATCGAGATAAAATGCGGCGCGACAACAGCCATAAGCGGCCAATAGCATAAAGACAGCGCCGCATTATCCCCTATGTAAGCGCCCGCCCACGATGTTATACCGATAATATAGATGAGCGCCGGTATCGTAACTCCGGCCAGATACACCAGCGGGACCGAAAGCAGCATCCATGTCAGCACAAATGACCGCGGGTCACCGGGGATATTATATGTCTGGCAGATCAGCGAGATCGAAGCACCGACCATAAGCGTCAGGAACGTCGCCGCAGCTTCCCAGAAACCTTGCGATGGAGGCTCCTTGATAATGGCCCGGCCGGTAAGAACAATTCCGATCACCAGCGGGACCAGGGATAACACTGCCCGCACCGGACGGCTCAACAACTCCCAATTATGAGCGATCAAGGAAATAATGCCCAGCCCGATCAGGAGCGCCCCCAGCACACTACAGACGACCAAAAACGCCTTTTTCTTCCCGGCCTCGCTTACTTGCCCGTAATACTGCTTGATGCGGTCGGCGTTTTGCTGAGAAATAATCTCTTTATTGACCAACACCGGTAATTCCCGATACAACCATTTCAGGTTTCGGCTGTTCATATTCCTCCTTTTTACGCTTTTTTTCCCTGCGTTTTTTTACTGCTTGCCCTAAGGATGGAATCACTCCCGAACTTGCCGCGGATAACAGACACCGCGTTTCCCAATTTTTCCTTCCGGGCGTCATTCTTATCCGGAAACAGCGTTAACTCGTCCGCGCAGGACAAGTTAGACGACTTCACGCCCACGAGCCTCACTTTCCGTTCCCCGGCGCCGCAGGCGGCAAAAAGTTTTCCGATGGTACTAATCAACACATCCGGAAAACTGGTCGGCTTATCCAGCGTGAGCGACCTTGTATGCGTCTCGAAATTCTCGAACCTGATCTTCAGCGTTACCGTCCTGCATTTAAGATTACCCTGCCGCAGCCTGTCCGAAACCTGCTCTCACATATAGGACAATTCAGCCAGGATCTCTTTTCTATCCCGGGTATCCTTTTCAAAAGTAGTTTCATTACCGATGGACTTGGCATCCCGTTCATTTTCGACTTCACCCGTGTCTATTCCCCGGGCCATCTCCCAGAGCCATTCGCCGTTTTTCCCCAGAAGCCTACTCAATTCTTCCCGGCTTCTTTTGGCCATATCCCCGATGGTCTTGATGCCCAGGCTGTTCAGGAGCGCCCGCGTTTTCTCTCCCACCCCCCAGAGTTTTCCCGCATCCAGCGGATGCAGAAAATCCAACAGTTTTTCTCCGGTGACCTCAACCAGTCCGTCGGGCTTCCCGAACCCCGAGGCGATCTTTGCCGCCATCTTTGTGGGCGCGAGTCCGACCGACGCGGTAAGGCCGGTCTCTTTCCTGACACGCTCCTTTATTGCCCGGCATACGTCCACAGGAGACCCGCACAACTGATAGGTATCGCTTATATCGAGGAAAGCCTCATCGATACTTACCTCCTCCACGCGGGAAGCAAAAGACCGGAAAACCTCAAATATCCGGAGGGAAACACAGCGGTATTTCTCCATGTCCACGGGAAGGAATACCGCGCCGGGACATTTTCTGTACGCGGCCGAAATAGGCATGGCCGAATGCACCCCGAACTTCCTGGCTTCATACGAACAAGTCGAAACAACACCGCGCCCGTGCCCGCCCTTGGGATCGGCGCCCACGATCACAGGTTTCCCCCGGTAAGCGGGATTATCCCTCTGCTCAACCGAAGCAAAGAACGCGTCCATATCCACATGAACAATATACCGGCATTTTTCCATTTTCGAAAACCCGCATTCCGGACATTTAAGCATCCTTGCATATCTTTTTAAACATATTCCGCTTGTCTAAACTTACGCAGTTTCGTTAATTATCCGTAAATATTCAATCATTGGGCGATCCTCGATAAAACACAAAATTATACAGCTCTGCCGTTCCGCCGCCGAGCCTGTTCATTTTTATGCTTCATCACTATCCTGCCGAGGTCAAGCAGGAAAAGACCGCAAAACAGCGGGGCTGTCACAATGACATTGAGATTACACGCGAGGCTTTCCGCGAACCGCCCTTTTAAAAAAAACGCCAGCGCCCTGACAGTGCCGCAGGCAGGACAATACCCGAAAATTTTTTTGATAAGGCACGGCAAACCGGGATGCGCCGGACCCGGGGACAACAGAAACACCAACACGCACCCGAATACCGCGGCCCTTCCCCGGGGCGTGCTTAAAGAAACACACTCCAGCAGGAAACCGGCTGGCCTATTTCTTGACAAGAGGCTTTCCATCAGCGTCCTTCATCGAGTTTGCGGCGATCAATATCAAATCTATAAGCGCCCATAACCCGCAACCGCCCAATGTCACCAATTTCAATATCCCGAGGCCGGTATAACCGAGATAAAACCTGTCCACCCCCAATCCCCCGAGGAACAAAGAAAGAAGCAGCGCCGTCACCCAGCTCTTCCCATCCTGCGGAGCAAATCCCCCCGTTTTATCCGACACGGCACAACCGCATTTAACGCAAACAACTGCATCCTCAAGAATATTAGCCCCGCATTTCCTGCAATAAGCCATACCAACTCCTTTCTTTAAGAAAGTATAGGGTCGAGTCTTTACAGTTGACACAGCCTTCTTCTCAACAGTAAAGAGTAAAGACGCGACCCTCTTTATTCCTATTTAAGCCGTTAATCCGGCCGAAAAAGAAACAGCCCGATCTACCTCAACATTAACAGCGCTATGATCTGCCCTTTATCTTTTTTCCCGGAGGCATTCCGCCCGTCAAAATGTTCCATAGCCTTGCCGACCACCGCTCCCGTCATTTTGTCTTTATCGGTCCCCTTCATGGCGCAACCCGGGACGGAAGACGTCACTAACAGATCTCCGGGTTTTATCGGGCCGTTCTCAAGGCACACATTAACCGCAACCTGTCCTGCTATGGAAACGAACGCGTGAGGAATTCCCGTACCATCTTCCGAGAGCTTTTTATCTCCGATGAAAAAAATCCCCCGGCTTTTTGCCTGGGAACTTTCGGAAGAAATCACTCCCACCACCAATGTATCATACGCCCTGGCGCTCTTAAGTAATTGCCGGTCTTTAGCCGGATCCAAAACCACCGTGTCCCCCTCGGCCACATGACCGGTAACAGGCATAACTTCGGCGATATCATACACCTGCTTTGTGGCGCCCGCCTGAGCGTCGGAGCAGCCGATAGTCCCGTCAACATACAATTTTCTGTTCGAGGAATTGCCGTCCGCGACTGCCAGATTCGTCCCCTGCACCAGGAGGTTGCCGGGGTCCTGAAGAATAATGCGCGCCCGGTAATCAAGGCTGTCGTCATCGGTAAAATCAATGTACGGAGTGCCGGTATTGTCCGGTTCTCGCAATTCCACATGCGCACTGCTGGTATCGCTTCCCAAAAGAACGGCACCCTGGTCATCCCATGCCGCCAATTGCCCACCCACATTAAGAGCCACCGCCTTAGGAATAACAACATTAACACTAAGATATCGGGCAACCGCCAGAGAGCCCGGGGTGGCCGGAATATCGGCAGCGTCGATATTCCCATCCCCGTTCACATCCCCGACCGCCGCCCTGTACGCCTCCAGCTGATCATAAACTCCGTATGGCGAAGGATAATACGTGGTAATAGTAAGAGATTCCTGGGCGTACACCGTTCCCGCACATATCATGACCGCCGACACCATGTTGAAAACATTTCTGTTTTTCATACCCGCCCCTTTCTCATCCACTTCGATCAAAACAAAACCATCCCCAAAAGTATGGGGTCGAGTCTTTACAGGCTGACCGAGAATAGCCATTTTCCCTAATTCTGCTGTTGTAAGTCTTTTATTTTCAACAAGTGATTTTCGAAAAATCTAATTCTCGGTCAGCCTGTTTACAGTTGACACAGCCTTCTTCTCAACAGTAAAGAGTAAAGACGCGACCCTCTTTAATCCTTATCATTATTTCAGAATATCCAGTAGTTGCTGAAAAACAAAGATCCTATTCCGTTTTCTTTCCGAGACCTCTTTTAAAATCCCCAATTTCAAAAACTTCTCCAACAGGTTATATATTGTTTGAGGGCTCCTGGCTTTGATGCGTTTCTTGATGCTCACAAAAGAAACGATAGGCGTGGCGAAAATAATATCCAACAAACCAACCGCATGCACAGCGTTAGCTTGTGCTACTTCATCCTTCAGTTTCCGATATAGATTAAGGATTTTTAGAACCGTATTCTGTGTTTTTAGCGATTGCACTGCTACGGCTTCCAGAAAAAAATTAAGCCAGTTTTCCCATGCGCCTTCTCTACTTACGCCGTTGAGCAAATGGTAGTAATCGCTTCTACGCATTTCAAAGTACTCACTTATGTAAAGCAAGGGGTAAGAAAGCAATTTCCTCTGATAAAGGAATAAAGGGATAACTAGGCGGCCAATTCTCCCATTGCCATCCATAAAAGGATGTATTGCTTCAAACTGGTAATGCGCAACGCCGATTTGCACTAACACATCTTTTTCTTCTTCCAAGTTTACATACGATTCCCAATTTGCTAAAAGAGGTAAGATTTCTGATGGAGGCGGTGGAATATAGGTAGCTTCATCAATGGTTGAATTGGGAGCGCCGATATAAACTTGGGCTTTCCTAAAATTCCCTCTATCTTTATGCGCGCCGCGAACAGAATCTAGTAGGATATGATGCGTTTTCTTTAGGATATTTTCTCCGATAGACCTCTTTTCTAATTCCTCTATGGCAGTATCCATTGCACGGCGATAATTAAGGATCTCGCGGACATCTTTGTCTTTCGAGTCCTCTTCAGAAGTCTTTACTTCGGCCTCGTATTCAAAAACATCCTTAATGGTAGCCTGGGTACCTTCGATGCGCGAGCTTAAAACCGCTTCTTTGGTCAACAGAGGCGTGGTAAGTAAATGAGGATTATGGATATTTACCAGTAAGCCATTAAGCTGGCCCAAGGCATCGTGGGCCTGGCCGATTTCTTTAATTAAAAGAGAGTAATCAATCTTGGGTGGTAATTTGGGTGGAATAAAGGGTATTTTTACCATATAGCTCCTTGCCCACAAGGGCACATCCGCGCAATACCTTATCAGCGTGGGGTGTTTTATTATTCTATCACTATGGAATAAGCTCTATTTTTATTCCAATGATAACCTATACAATGGAATAAGTCAAGAGTTATTCCATTGTTCTAGAAAGCGCACTTTTTACCCTTCTATGCACAAATTGACAGGAGAGATTTATCAGTATTCTTACTGCCCAAATAATAAAACGGATAATAAAAACAAGAACAAACAAGATCGCGAAACAATCATCAGATGCTTACTCTGGTGCTTAAATTCAACTATTATCAGGTGAAGCTTATCTCTGTTTCCGATGGCATTGTTACTGACGATGAAAGCTCCAAGCTTGGGATTCAAATGCGCGGATTGATCAATGAACTTTATCTAGAAAGTATGGGGTCGAGTCTTGACAGGCTGACCGAGAATAGCCATTTGCCCTAATTCTGCTGTTGTAAGTCTTTTATTTTCAACAAGTG
The DNA here is from genome assembly GCA_028687525.1 of Candidatus Omnitrophota bacterium. Taxonomy (GTDB): domain Bacteria; phylum Omnitrophota; class Gorgyraeia; order Gygaellales; family Profunditerraquicolaceae; genus JAQTZX01. The sequence continues at coordinate 9,317 of JAQTZX010000006.1, read as the reverse complement.
ATTTTCGAAAAATCTAATTCTCGGTCAGACTGTTGACAGTTGACACAGCCTTCTTCTCAACAGTAAAGAATAAAGACGCGACCCCCTTTATTCTTGGATTAATGGGGATTTAATACTTTTTTTAGGTATCTTTCGTTTACCGGGCCGAAGTCTTTGGCCTTGTCCGGGTCGTTCATCAGGGAAGCGATTGTGGGACGGAGGTAATATTTATTTCCGCAGCAGCCGGAGATAAAATTTACCCTTGAATCTTTGCTTACTAAATCCCCCCACCACTCTTGCGCCTCTTCTTTTGTTGCCGCGCAGTTAGGGTAGCCGCCGGAAGAAAGCTGCGCGCAATCAACGCATTCGTCATAAAGTCCGAGTGAATGACCTAATTCATGCAAAAAACCTTTGGCAAATCTATTTTTACCCTTGTAACGGGCTTTGCCAAGAATAATCAAGGAGGTTTTCTCAATAGAGGATAATTCGGCGCAGGAAGTACTACCTTTGGCATCAATAATAACAAACTTATATTCCCTTGATTTTAACTTAGAGGAAATATATGCCAATAGATCATTACGCACCTTTAGGGGAGGAAAGCCCTGGGTCGGCTTAAATACTTGGACAGCCTCTGCACCTGTAAAATTTACCTGCCAGATGCTAAAAGAAACACTGAGCTCATCAAAAGGCTTGGTCCTCTTAAGTCTCGCAATGAGGCCTTGCGTATCCTTTTGAAAGGCTTCCTTGTCAGGATAATTTAAGGGACAGAAAACTAAGTTAAGCGCTGATTTTTCTTTTGAAAGGAGCTTTTTATCCAAAGGCTCAATCTCGTAACTAAAACCGTTGACAGAATAAAATAAGAGGATAAAAAGAAAAAAGCCGCTCCACGTTAATTTTATTATCCCTTTGAACATACTTTAATCCACCCTCCCAGCATCCTGCCAATCTCATCTATACTCTGACAGGCAAAGCCGTATTTCTTAATGCTTATCAGGCGCAGGTCAAAAGCCAGGCGAATGAATATGCGCAGTTTCTCAAGTTCAACGCTTGCCTTTTTAAGATGTGGGTATTTCTCGGTTTCTTCATTGGCGGTAATAATATATTCCAGGATTTGTAGAAGCGAATCGTAAATTTTCCTGCCTAAGACTGGCTTCTCGGATTTGGGAAAACCCGCTATCTCTTTGTGCAGATACTGAAGCAAGTCATACGTCTTAACAAATATCTTTAGATCCGTTAACACTTCCAATAAGTTGCCGGCAGACAGTCATTCGCCATATAAAGAAGCTACTATCTATCTGCCGGCTGTTTTTTATTCGGCCCCCGTGTCTGGATGGCGCAGGAATAAGTTTGTAGTTCTCTAAGCGCGCGGTTTGTGTCTCCATAGAGATACAAAAATCTGGCGCTTAAAGAATGGAGAACTGCTGGCAATACACCCCTCGCCGATAGAGTTAGTGTTCCAACCACTAGGGCAACCACCGCCCGGCGGACGGAAGAAGAAGTTGTTGTTGCAGTTACCCCAGGAGCCGAGAGGACAACGCCGTTATAACCTATCCCTTTTTAAGCAGGCGTTAATATAAAATCCCTTAAAATGCCTTTCCTTAACCTGTATGTATCCCCATGTTTGGCATAGGCAAGGGGGTTTAAATAGAGATTGGCGAAAAACTGGGAAGTGAGGTTACCAATGGGGATGCCCTTTGGCTGCGGGTAAGCCTGTCTTACCGGGTTGAGTATCCTGTTTATCAGCCAAATTACATCCGCATCTTTTATCTTTTCGCTGATAAGCCCCAGCAGGACAGCGTGGTCTACATTTTCAAAATACTTGCTGATATCCGCCTTAAAGACGCATATCGCGCTTTCGTCCGCGCCGGACAATAATTTATGCTTAAACGCCTCAAACCTTTCAATCGCAGCCAGAGTGCCTTTATCCCTCCTGCAGGCGTAAGTATCGTAAATCAATCTTTTATCAAAAAGCGGCTCAATGACTCTGCATAAGGCATGGTGGACTACCCTGTCCCGGACAGCCACCGCCTCAATTGCCCTCTTTTTGGGTTCATAGACATAAAATTTGCGCGGCGGCAAGGGAATATAAGCATGGTTAATGAGTTCATCCTGCAGTTTAAAGAGCTCTTTTTCATAGCTATATTCAAACTTAAGGACATCCTCTTTAAACCGCTTGCCTTTACGAAATGTTTTGTAGGCAGATAGGAGATTTTCAAATGACACGATTTTTTCGTACAAGCGCTTATATGTTTTCATTGCAAGAGAAAAACGGATTACCAGATTTTCAAATACCGGATTCCAGAAAAAGATTAACTACTGGCAACAAAGACACCCCTCGCCGAAAAAGTCAGTGTCCCAACCACTAGGGCAGCCACCGCCCGGCGGACGGAAGAAGTTGGTGCCGACGTCGTAGCCGCAGTAACCCCAGGAGCCGAGATCATATTTGAGGGTCCAGCCACTGGGACAACTGCAACTGCCAACAGGGCTGTTATAGGTGACCATACAGGTACCTCCGCCACCAGATGCTACCCAAGTAGAGCCGTTATAATGATACAGTGAATCCTGGGTACTTGAATAAGCAAATTGGCCTATTTGACCCGCAGGCCAAGCTGCAGGATTGCCTGCCTGCGCCTTAAGCCGTATATCCCCGTCCCTGTTCGGCTGGTCCGCGTCATCCAGGGTATCGTTGCCGTCAGTATCCCCTACCGCCAACCTGTTTGTCTGAAGTTGATTATAGACTCCATAAGGAGAAGGATAATAAGTGGTAATGGTAATTGATTCTTCGGCAAAAAGATTAATAGGCAGGGTTAAGAAACTAAAAAACAGGGCTAATGAAAAGATAAGAGAGAGAGAGAGTAACGCACTGCAGATTTGTTTAGGCATATAAAACCTCCATAAAGTTAAAAACTTTCTTGCTTCGGGGTTTTACGGCAATACAATTTAGAAAGTATAGGGTCGAGTCTTTACAGGCCGACCGAGAATAGCCATTTGCCCTAATTCTACTGTTGTAAGTCTTTTATTTTCAACAAGTGATTTCCGAAAAATCTAATTCTCGGTCAGCCTGTTTACAGTTGACACAGCCTTCTTCTCAACAGTAAAGAGTAAAGACGCGACCCCCTTTATTCGCGAAGCGCATCTCGCCAATAGTCTAATTTTTCATGCTTAAAAGGAATGACCTTAATCCCGTTAGCCTCCATAAGCGGATGACTTATTTGCTTATTTCTATAGAAATCAAATTCCTTCTTAAGTAACTTATCTACTGCGGAATTTAAAGTAAAAGGATACCCCGGAGGCTGACCAACGCCTAATCTCCTATCTAGGTAAAAACAACGAGGACAATTAATAAATAATTCGATTTTAGACCGACTTACCCTAAAAGGAACCTTGCTAAGCGGATCAAACAGATTCTTAGTTCTCTTCCCATTGTAATATTTTGACATAATCCTCCCTGCGCGATTATATATCTGTTAGCAACTAAAGCTAAAAGACAACAGATAAGATTTATGTACAGTTCAATTATATATTTATAAATGTAACACCGTGCTTTTTTAATACATTAAAAGTACTATCATTATACAAATTTTTAATTTTACCTTTGAAATACAATTGGTACAGCAGTAACCAATACGTATCAAGTTCATATAGATCGTTTTTATTTAATTGTTTTGCAAACTTAATTACTTTATTTTCATGAGCTAAGAATTCTGCCAATAAAGTTAGCGTCATGCAATCACCCCATTCAACGACTTTGTTCGCAATTTTATCAGAAACATCATTATGTAATATTTTTAGATAATATAACAACCAACACGCAGCATCTGACCTACCATAGCTAATAGAATCTTTTAACAAAAAGCGAAGTTCTTTATTAAAAATACCTGCTCTATTTTTATATACTCTCGACAGTGGATTTTTAAGCGTAGGAATCAAAACTGGATAATGGAAACAGAGCTTTATTACATATTTTGTAAACTCAACTGATGAGCTATTATTCAGTTTTCTAAGGATTGAATTGGCTGCATATTTTAGGATACTTCCATCAGGATTGTCTCTCTGTAGCCTGACGGCTGCGTCTAAGATATGCGATACTTTTGATGCGTTAATTTCTCTATCATCAGGGATAACTTCTCTTATTCTGTTCACCCATTCCTCACTAACTGCTTGAGGGAGTTTTTTTATTTCCGTTTTCTTAATATTCAGATTGAGCTTATATTTCATAAGCTCAAGACTAAGTTGCCTAATAAATTCCTCCGCATCAGTATGCGTTTTACAGTATGCCGTATAGTCATCAATAAAACGAACGTACTGAAATTTATTTCTTAGTTTTCTATCGATGCGCTCTAAAATTATTTCACAAGCAATATTTGATGTAGCGGGTCCAATCGGGACACCTGCTGTTTCGTTCCTGCTACAATAGCGAAAACACGTGTCAATTTTATTAAACCATGTAGTAGAAGTACGATTATTCTTTGCAGATATAAAGCCTACAAGAGCCCAAGGCAATGCATGACTATATAAACTAGGAAAACAATTAGCGATGTCCGTATGTGCTAAAAACTTTTTCCCAAAAGCTAGCTTATAATAACGATTTCTTTCTATTAAGGGTCCTTCGTAATCCATAATTAAGGTTCTTCCATCCGCATGCATTCTCGGACAAATAAGACTATTAGAATTTGAACAAATATGTTTAATTTTGTTCCAATTATCGAAGATTTCAAAACAGATATCTATATATGGTTTTGGATGCGGGATAGAGAGCAAACGCGGGACATTGTTAAAACGAGTAGCTTTATATTGAACAACATCAAAACCGCCAAGTTTCTTTCGATCCCCGCTTAATGCAACCTTATGGATATCATTTGCTATAACCTTTGACAATTTTGATGAGGTAAAAACAGGAGGCAATTCTTCCTTTCTTTTCTTTTGAAAAGGAAAAAAGTTTTCTTTTAATAATGCATTTAATAAGAAATTCTTATTTATAGCCATGGTATTATCCTAAGCTCCTTGCAGCATCTAAAGTTATCTAAAATACAAGTAAGTGCCCATCTTTCTAAATAATACTTTGAAGCTGTATGCGTTCCCAATATGGCATTTTCTTAAAATTATTCTGAAGAAAGCTGATCAATTTACCATCCCCAGACTCATCTTCCAAAATATTTCCCATTTTTTGTTCATCAAGCCTCTCAGATATTTTCAAAGCTGTTTCCCTGGGGACACCCATCTCCATTAATCTACGAGTTACGGGCTTATACGCACCCATTTCAATAAAATTTAGAATAGGACTATCAATGTTTTGCATATGAACCACCGGTCTTAATAATTTGGGGAGAGAATATTTTACATCTTGTGCAATGACATTAATAATATGATCAATTTCATCGGTATCCTGAACATTCCTATCACTTAAAATTTTGTTAAGGGATTTCTCGGTTGCCCAATTTTGCGCGTTTAGAACAACTGAAAGCTTCATCTTTGCATTTTTTATTCCAAAATATTTATTAAAATAATATGGCGTTATTTCCTCAATTCTTTTTAATAAACTAAGTGTAGTCCCAACAAAATTACTATCGAATGGACTCTTGGGTAACTCATCCCATTTTTTTACTTCTTGAAATAATTTATTAAGAACGATGGGATCCCAATAAGGATTTCTCAAACATATTTCTTTCGATACGCTTAAATTTCTTAACGATTCTCGAATACTATTAAACTGTTCACTTGACAATATTACTCCCACTTGCTTCATTCTATTTAACGCCGCGTCTCCGTGACGAAGAATCATTTGCCTAACATAAACAATTAAATCACTAAAAGGCATTTCTTCTTTAGGAATATCGCCTGTTTCTAGTACTTCGATAAGATTCTCTTTGCTATCCTCAAATCTAGATGCATAATCTGGTGTTAATTCTTTTTCCGCATCGCCATCTAAATATTGAAGATCAACAAAAGATCCCTCGTCCAAAATAATAGCTCTTCCAACCAAATCTTTCATTAAACGACCAGCTCTCCCCCTAAGATTTGCAAATTCATAAGGAGTTAATTGCATCGAATCTACCGAAGACTGAATAAATAGATTTGGGTTACGAGCAATAATATTCTTTGCCGGAAGATTTACTCCTTGCATCAAAGTAGTCGTACAGACTATAGTATCAATCAATCCACTTTTAAATGCGTGCTCTACCACTATTCTTACATCTTCCGGAACTTTTCCATGATGATAAGCAATGCCTTTGTCTATCGCCCTAAGTAAAGAATATTTGGGGTGAATTGTTTCTTCAAGATACTTTTTTAATGAAATTATCAACTCTTGATGTTCCGCATTAGACTTGTAATTATTTCGCCGCTCGGTTAATTCAATTGCGATATTAGAAGCAGTCTTTGAGGTAGGCGCAAACACCAAGGTTCCTGATGAATCTTTATTAATAACACCAAGTACGTGATCAATGAAATTAAATAGTTCTGGAGTATATCTTTTCTTGCCATACCACTTCCCAAGTTCCAAATTATTCAATTCAATTTTTAACGGTTCATTTTTTAACGATGATCGTATTGTTAAATAGGATTTGTTGTCCTTTTTCGAGAAAGAATAATTTAAATTTATAACTGGCGGGGTTTCAATTTGAAGGCTGTGACTTTCAACACCAAACAATGATTTTGTCACATCTTGTATATTCCTAATACGTGGTCCGCTAACAATAATTTTATCAATTTTGATACTATTGTGAAATTCGCATACAACATCTAATAAAGTGTGCGCTCGCTCTTCGCTTTCGTCAGCTACTCTTTCTACGTTTTGAATTTCATCAACAACCAACATTTTGCATCTGTCGAAAGGCTCTTCTGCCTGCGCAAATGCAGCCATAGCTCTTTCTTGAGTAAGAACGTAAATTGCATTCTTGTATTTCTTTGCGAATTCATATGAGTAAGTCTGCAGAATTTCACAATCTGAAATTTGCACTTGTTCAAGGGCAAATTTAATATCGGCGGATACTTGACTTATGAGACTTAAAGTAGGAACAATATAGATAATTTCACCGTGATTGCTCGATAAACAATCTGCTATTTTATACGCCAATACGAAAGATTTTCCGGCAGATGTTGGAGCAGATATACCAACTCTAGAATAATTAGTTATTAAATCCCACATCCGTTTCTGAAATTCAGATAATAAAATTGTTTTCTTTCCGCCAACTAACACTTCATTGTTAAGTAAACTTCTAGTCGCGTACAATTCTGATAAGAAACTTCCGAGCGTACCGAAACTATTTAATTTAAAATCATAGTCCTTATCAGTCATGCTGGCCGAAGGACCTAATCCAAGCCTTATGAGGATACTCGTTACGAATATTGGTAAGGCTTGCCATTCTGATTTTTTATGCTCCCACAGCAAACCACAAATCATCAAACATTTTTGTCGAGTCTTGTCATCTGTATTTTTTCTTGAATAACTTTCTGCAAGATTTAATAAACGAACGGCATCAATATCTGTTAAATCGAAAGAATCATTAGAATAATAACCTAAGCGAGATGCAAAAGCCTTTACATCCATTTCGAATAATTTATAAATTAGATTTTTTTCTGTTTTTTTATCCATTAGGTAGTAAGTTTTCTTCTAAAATTTACTAAAAGTTCCTGCATTGATGTTATCGGAAATATTATGTAATTAAATCTTAGATCCAGGTCCTTGGGAATATCTTTAAAAATATCTGGCTTAATCTTGGTAGTAGCCTCTTTTACCACCTTTACTATAAAAGCTAGCTTTTCATCTCTAGATTTACCTTGAACATCAAATTTACCATCGTAAGCAATCAAACAAACTAAGTGCACTTCAAAATCGTTACGTTTACCTGACAAATAGTCAGCAGCTATGTTTTCTAATTCTTCTGGAATAAATTCTTCATAGTTGTATAAATTTAATTCACTTCTATGGTTTTTATAATGTTCCAATATACTTATAATAGAATCTTTTAAAGCGGATTGTAACCCATATTTTTCACGATCATATGTTTTAGCTTCACCCAAAAAGAGTACAACCTTTGAATCCATCATACAGATATGATACGCATCCGCTCCATTTCTTTCGAGGGCTGGATTAGTCGTAATGGGCATTTTTCTTAGAAGAGGAACACCATGGAAATGATGTTGCAGTAATAAAAAAAGCAAGATTTCTGAAAACTGACCTTGAATATATGATTTTCTAAACTTTTCTTTCGCCTTTAAACTAAGTAAATCGTTAGCCTGGCTTATTGATCTTCCTTCCTCTATATATTGTTGCCTTATTGATGCCGATTTCTTACTACTGTATACATAATCAACTACAGATACCACCAGCTCCTTTACAAATTCATCTCGCATTTCTATTAAATCACTAAAATTAATACATGTACATATATGATCCTTTTGGGGCAAAAGATTTAAGTCGTGCTTAACAAAATACATAGTTCTGATAAAAGCATCCGTCTTTATCAGCAAACCTTTAATGTTTTTTTCTGTGATATCGAAACTCAAAGTCTCAGACCTCGCTTACTTATAATATAATATTATCGGACCTGTTTATTCATCAAGAAAGTATGCGGTCGGTTTTTTAAGAACCTTAGCAATCTTTACCAGGGTCTGTAAAGAAGGCATAGAAACCCCATTTTCATACCTAGAAATACTCTTTTGTTTAGCATTGATTATTTTAGCTAGATCTATCTGTGTTAAATCTAGCTCTACTCTGGCTAACTTTATCTTCTTCCCAAGTTTTTTAGCATCCATTTTGCCTCCTAAAATAATACTTGACAAATATACCTTTTAGGGTATAATTTAGTCATTACAGAGATATTGTGATTTTATACTTCTAAAGACTAATATATACCTGTTTAGTAATAAAATCAAGCCCTATGACTAGTTCAAACGTAACTGAAATTAAGCAGAAAATTATTAAAAAAGAGTACTTTAACTTTTGCTGGAAAGATAACCTCCCTATTCAGCACTTGCTAGATGTGATCTCTTCTGTTTTAGCTGATGAATATATCACAGTTGCTAGGCAGAATCATGATGTCTTTCTTAAGCATGGAGATACCAAATGAGAGCAGCAATATATGCAAGATACTCTTCTGAGAACCAAAGCGAAAAAAGCATTGATGATCAAGTAAGAGTATGCAAAAACTACTGTAAAGACCGCGATATCACTGTCAATGATGAGCATATCTATGTTGACGAAGCCTTATCCGGATCCCTGCTTAACCGTCCCGGGCTTCAGGCATTGGATAAAGCAGCAGAGAATAAAGAATTCGAAGCAGTGGTGGTAGACGACCTCTCCCGTCTTTCCAGAAGTAACCACCAAATGCTTACCC
>JAQTZX010000133.1 GCA_028687525.1 Candidatus Omnitrophota bacterium | reverse complement strand
AGAGATTGAAAGAAGGTAAAGGGTTGCTTATATTTCCCGAAGGTACCAGGCAGACAGGCGGATCAATGGCGGAACAGGCCCAGCCGGGCATTGGATTTTTAGCGGCTAAGGCCCGGGTTCCGGTTGTCCCGGTTTTTGTGAAAGGGACCGAAAAATCCCTTCCCAGAAACTCCCGCTGTATCCATCGCGCGGGTATCTCGGTTATTTTCGGCAGGCAAATTTCGTTCGAAAGGAGGTCGCCTTATCAGGAGATCGCTCGGATTATCCTGGAAGGCATTCGTGAAACATCACGTGAACACGGCAAGAGTTGAACCGTAACGTTAATCCGTATCTAAAATCGTAATAGAATGAGCGGCTTTTGGGCCGCGAATTTATAAATTTAAGGAGGAAAGTAAAATGGCAGAGGGAACGAATGTTGAAACGAAAATCGAAAGAAGCGAGATGGAAAAGTTGTATAATGAAAGCATAAAGCTGGTTATCGAGGGGCAGGTTATTAAAGGCAGGATCGTAGCCGTAAAAACAAAAGAGGTGCTGATAGACGTGGGTTTTAAATCCGAAGGGATCGTCGCCATTACTGAATTCAGAAAAGATGAATTGGCGGTCGGCAGCGAGCTTGATTTTTTCGTTGAGTCTATCGAAGATGAAGCGGGCGCAATCGCCCTTTCCCGGGAAAAAGCCAGGCATATGCAGAGCTGGGATACTATCGTGAAGGCTTTTGACAATAACGATCTGGTCGAGGGAAATATCGTAAAAAAGGTAAAAGGTGGTTTTCTCATCGATTCCATGGGAATTGAAGGTTTTTTGCCCGCTTCACTTTCGGCGTTCAAGGGAGTTCCAGAGAAAGATATACTTAACCGGACGTTCAAGTTCAAGATTGTAAAAATCAACAAATTGCGTTACAGCATTATTCTTTCCCGCCGGGAAGCAGTGCAGAAAGAAAAGGAAAAGGCGAAAGAGCGGATATGGAAAGAATTGGTCGTGGGCGGGATATGTCCGGGAACGGTAAAAGCGATCACCGATTTCGGGGCTTTTATCGATCTGGGCGGGGTCGACGGGTTATTGCATATAACCGACATGTCCTGGTCAAAAATATCTCATCCTTCGGAAATAGTTGCTGTGGGAGACCGGCTGGAAGTATTGGTCCTCAACATCGATAAAGAATCAAACAAGGTGACCCTGGGGCTGAAACAGAGATTCCCTGACCCCTGGCAGGAGATAGATAAAAAATTCAGCCCGGGCCTCAAGGTCAAAGGAAAAGTAGTCAATATCCTGCCTTACGGTGTATTTGTAGAACTGGAAAAAGGGATTGAAGGGTTGATTCATGTTTCGGAGATGTCCTGGGCTAAAAAAGTAAATAATCCCAGTGAGGTTTTTGCCATAGGGGATATGATTGAGACCCAGATATTAAGCGTTGACCGGGATTCACGAAGGATTGCCTTGAGTATTAAACAGCTGGAACAGAATCCGTGGCTGGATTCAGAATCAAAATATCCTCCGGGAACGAAAGTGCAGGGTAAGGTAAAAGGGTTTACCAAATACGGGGTATTTGTGGAACTTGACAGTAACCTGGAAGGGATGATCCATATTTCCGATCTTTCCTGGACAAAAAGGATCAATCATCCCCAGGATATCCTTAAAAAAGGCCAGAAAGTGGAGGTGGTTGTACTTTCTGTCGAGAGCCAAAATCAGCGTATTTCACTGGGGTTGAAACAGCTTCAGCTTAATCCGTGGTCGGAAATAGCCCAGAAATATCCTCTGGATACCACATTGGAAACCGAAGTGGTCAGTTTGACGGAATTCGGTGTTTTCGTGAAGATCGAACCGGACCTGGAAGGGCTGGTTTTCTCCAATGAGATCGACCCCGAACAGTTAAAAATGTTGAAAGTAGGGGATAAGCTTCAGGTAAAAGTGATAAAGGTCGATGTTGAACAGTGTAAAATAGGGTTGTCGGCGAAGGTGTAGATGTCAAAAACGCACCGGGTGCTTAAAAACCGCACCCGGTGCATAAATCAACAATCTATGGAAGTCGCGAAACAATTAGAGCTTATCAAACGCGGCACGGTCGATATTATTTCCGAAGAGGAACTGGTTAAAAAACTTAACCGTTCAAAACAGACCGGGAAACCGCTGCGCATTAAAGCCGGGTTTGATCCTACCGCGCCCGATATTCATCTCGGCCACACCGTGCTCCTAAGGAAACTCCGGCAATTTCAGGAATGCGGGCATCTGGTGTTTTTTCTGATCGGTGATTTTACCGCCCGCATCGGAGATCCGACGGGAAAATCACAGCTGCGAAAAACCCTTTCCCGCGCGGAAATTTCCAGGAACGCCCGTACTTACAAGAAGCAAGCCGGTAAGATACTTGATATGCGGCGTACCAGGATTGTTTTCAACAGCGCATGGCTTGAACGGATGAGGCTTTCCGGGATACTCGGCATCTGTATGCACGTAACCGTCAGCCAGATGCTCACCCGGGAAGATTTCAGGAAACGCCTGGATAACAAACAGGATGTTTCGATGCTGGAGTTTATGTATCCCATCCTTCAGGGATACGATTCGGTTTTTCTTAAAAGCGACGTGGAAATAGGGGGGACGGACCAGTTGTTCAATCTTCTGGTGGGAAGAGACCTGCAGCGTGATTTTGACCAGGAACCGCAGGTTGTGCTCACTTTGCCGCTTTTGGAAGGGACCGACGGCGTGAACAAGATGAGCAAATCTCTCGGTAATTATATCGGGATAAATGATAAAGCTCCCGATATGTTCGGCAAGACAATGTCCATAAGCGATGAGTTGATGTGTAAATATTTCACATTGCTGACGGATGAAAACCTGGAGAATATCAAAAAGATGCATCCCCGGGAGGCAAAATTACTGCTGGCTGAAAGGATTTGCCGCCAGTACCATTGCGCAGAGACAGCGAAAGCGGCGCGGGAAGAGTTCATCCGTGTTTTCAGTTCCAAGGAGATTCCCCGGGATGTGCCGCGGGCAAAATTAAACGCTCCGAAAGCGCTGATAGAAATTATGGCGGAAAATAAAATAACCCCGAGTAAAAATGAAGCCCGGCGGCTCATCAGGCAGGGCGCCGTAGATTTCGAGTGCGATAAGATCACCGATGAAAATTTTATTATCGACAGATCCGGATTACTTAAAGCGGGATCGAGAAGGTTTCTTAAGATAGAAATTCAGGGGAAATAGGTTGAAAGGAGCATTTATGCGTCGAAAGAAATTCCTGGTCACCGGCGGCGCCGGCTTTATCGGTTCTCATATTGTCGAACGGCTGCTGAAAGAAGGTTGTTTTGTCCGGGTACTGGATAATTTTTATTCCGGCAAAGAGAAAAATATTTCTTTTGCCTCGTCCGCAAAGAACTTTGAACTCATTCGGGGGGATATCCGTGATTTTAAAACCTGCGAACGTGCCTGCAAAGGCATTGACTATGTTCTGCACCAGGCTGCTCTGCGTTCCGTGCCCAAATCCCTCGATACTCCCCATGAATATAACTCGATAAACATTGACGGTATCCTGAATATGCTTAAGGCGGCATGTGAAGCAAAGGCGGCACGTTTCGTGTTCGCTTCCTCAAGCTCTATATACGGAGAAACGGATAAATTCCCCGAACGGGAAACGGACCTCTCACGGCTTATCTCTCCATACGCCCTTACCAAACTTACCGGGGAATATTACTGCAGGATCTTTTCCAGGATATACGGACTGGAAACCGTGTCTCTGCGTTACTTTAATGTTTTTGGCCCGCGCCAGGCCCTGGATGATCAATATGCGGTTGTCATCCCTAAATTCATATCGTGTATCCTCAATGACACACAACCGCCGGTATTCGGTACCGGAAAACAGTCGCGTGATTTCACGTATGTGGAAGATGTCGTACGGGCCAATATCCTTTCCGCCGTCACGCCCGGGGTGGCCTGTGAAGTTTTTAACGTCGCCAACGGAAAAAATCAGAGCGTGCTTGGGCTTGTCTCTCTCCTCAACAAAATCCTGGGTAAAAATATAAAACCCCTGTTGCTCCCCAAAAGAACGGGGGATGTTTTCAAGACCCTGGCGGATGTATCCAGGGCAAAAAAAATCATTGGTTTTAAATCTCTTTTTACTTTTGAAGAAGGGTTGCGTAAAACAGTAGACTGGTTTCGAACGCATTAAGAGGAGGATTTTGCATGTATACGCTTTCGCTTATCGGAGCGGGATATGTGGGGTTGGTTACGGCGGCTTGTTTCGCCGAATTGGGATATACGGTTTTTTGTGCCGATAATGATAAAACGAAGATCAGGGACCTCAAAAAAGGCATTATTCCAATATATGAACCGGGACTGGCCGAGTTAATCACCAGGAACCGGAAACAGAAACGGTTGTTTTTTGTCAGCGATATAAAATTATCCGTGCGCCGAGCCGACATTGTGTTCATCTGCGTGGGGACTCCCTCGCGGC
>JAQTZX010000132.1 GCA_028687525.1 Candidatus Omnitrophota bacterium | reverse complement strand
CCGGCGGGAATAGTACATCCGCGGGGACACAATCCGCACTGCACCGCGGAGGCAGAAGCTGTTTTTTTGTAAAAAAGAGCTTCTTTCCCCTCCGTTTTTTCCGCCAAGGACGGCAGATAATAACAGATCCCTACTAAAAACAGAAATAGAAAAAGGCCGTGCGCACTGCGCAAGATGCCGTACCACCTTTGTTTTTTTCTTAATACTTGTACCATATCCCGATTTTATAAAAAAAAGGGGACGGTTCTATTTTATGATCCAGCCAATCAGAAAAATAGAACCGTCCCCCTTATTTTGGTGGAGCTGGGGGGAGTCGAACCCCCGACCCCCACGATGCGAACGTGATGCTCTCCCAACTGAGCTACAGCCCCATGGAGGTGATATTATAATACATATCCGGATTATTTTCAAGAAATATTAAAATCGCAGGATTCCATATTTATCGTGCGGGAATATATCAGTGGACCGATGCCGCTGGGATGAGTATCCGGGAGCGTACCCTGGATACGGGATTATTCGGCGAACCGCAGGCGTCGGAGGTTTTGGCATTTTGAGGGTCCCAGCAAGTGGCGATTTCCATGGTAAGATAATCATCGGTAATTACCGGACCGAATTGAGGAACCATATAAGCGTTTCTGCTGATAGCCGCGTAAGACCCGGGGACGCCGGAAAAATCCGAATAGTAACGCATTTCGTAATCGGGCGCCCCGCGGTATACAAAAGCGACCTCTTTATCAGGAGGAGAATCCCATCTCCCGTTTTCGTTGACATCGATCTTAAACGCAATACCTGTTTCTCCTCCAACGCTGATCATTCGGACCGGAGGCGACGCGAAATCACCTACGGCCTTCATCGTTTCCTTTACGATAAATTCGGTTATATAAGCGGCATCATTCTGGGTTTTGAGGATTTTATTGGCGGCGACAACTTGTCTGCTGCTGAATAAATCCAGGCTGCTGAAACCTACCATAACCAGCCCCAGGATAACGAGCGAAATTAAAAGCTCGATAAGAGTTACGGCTTTGTCGTTCATATACAGAAACCGCTTGATTTTACGGATGTTTTAGTTTGGTTCGGTCCAGGTAACAGTTAATTTGACCTTGCGTGTGGTTGTGCTTCCCGGAGCATCACTCACAACATACACAGGAGTATAAAGGATACCGTTAATGTTTTGAGGAAGCAATAAAGGGTCTGACTGGCATAATGTCCCGTTTCGCGTCCCCAGGCAATTTCCCGCCCATTGATCACTGCGAACCTGCATCTGCAAAGGATCGAGGTAATATCTGCCCAGTTCCGATGCCGCAACAAGGCTCCGGCTGTGCCCGATATGTTTTCGCCCGGCCACAAAAATCCCGACCAACCCGAACAATATGAGTACCAGGATAATTACCGCGATAAGATTTTCCAACAGGGAAACACCTTTTGCATTCATGGCAAACGGAAGATTTCAAAAAAAAGGACACCTTTGTCGGAACGATGAATTTCGTGAATTCAGCGGCCTTAAAAACAAAGATGTCCTTTTCGGTATTTACGGACAGCCTGTACAAGTAGGTTCATCCGCACTGATAGTTAAGGTCCATTGCCTTCCTCCGGAGCCTGTTCTTGTGGCCACGGCTGTTCCCGTCGAATCAAGAACATAAGTCCATTTCGGACTCCCGGTAGGCAATGAAAGTTTTAAATTATCATTAATCAATGTAAGGTTGCTTGCTGAACCGGTTGTCGGATAGTAATACGGATTGAACTCAATATGGTACAGCTTTTCTGCCGCCTGGATAAGTTTTAGATTCGCGCGTGCTTCTTTATCGAGAGAATCTTCTTTTACCCCGGAATAATTGATCAACCCCATGGTTGCAATTATCGAAATAACGATAATTACAACGATAATCTCTATTAAAGCCACACCTCTCGAATACATATTCTTACCACCATCCGGTAGGAGAACTTGATGCGACCCCGTCCTGTTGTAAAGTCAACGTGTATCCGCCGGCTGGGCAGGCTGGCTGGGCGCACGCGGGCGGTTTACCGTTAGCGGCACAGCGGGTGGCGGAAACAGCGCCGTCAGTATCGATATTATAAGAAAAATAATATTTGGAACCTAATGTTCCCCCGCAGTCAATCGAAAGGCTCAAAGTATCATTTATATATTGTTGATCGAAATACGCGCCGTTCTCTTCATAATACGCCATAGCCATTGTTCGTATGGTACCCAGGTTTGTTTTTGCCTCAGAAGTACGGCCTTTCTCGATTACCCTCGAATATTGCAAAAATCCAAGTGTAGCGATTATACCGAGAATGATAAGCACCACGATAATTTCAAGCAAGGTAAAACCCTTTTTCATTTTTCCTCCTTTGTTATACTCCAACATGCCATAATAACTCTTATCCCCTTACACACTTTGTATTTAGTAAAAGTCTAATACATATTCGCCTGGTTGTCAATAGAATTATTCTTTGCCGTTTATTTCCCCGCAGCAGAACCGATATTCGCGATCTGGAAAATAGGCAGGAACATCCCGACGACCATAATCCCGATTATAACCCCCATAAAAATAAGCATGATCGGTTCGAATAATGATACGAAACGGGCAAGGAAAGTTTCCACGTATCCCTGATAAAAAGCGTTTATCTTCTTGAGCATGGGGGATAATTCTCCGATTTCCTCGCCGATATTGACCATTTGAACGACCATAGGCTCAAAAAATCCGCTTTTAGCAAGCGGCGCGCTAAGGGTTTTCCCCTGCCGGACATCTTCTTTGACCTGTTTGATGATATCGCCCATGATGAGATTTCCCACGCTTTGTTCCGCAATCTCAAGAGAATACAATATGGGAACGCCGCTTTCCAGCAAAGTTGACATTTCCGAAGAAAACCGTTCCACGATCAAAGCGCGGAAAAATTCTCCAAAAATCGGAAGTCTGAATTTCAATCCTTCATTCCGCTTCCTCCCTTCTCTGGTAGCTATATACCTCTTGATAACGATAACCAGCACTATAATTGTTCCGATGATTCCAATACCGAATTTACGGATAAACGCGCTCACAGCAATCAACACCCGGGTAAGCAAAGGCAGTTCAATATTGAATCCGGCGAACAGCTCGGCGAAAGTCGGAATGATCTTTATCGTCAGGAATAAAAGAGCTCCCATGCCGGCAAACAGGAGTATTGCCGGATAAATAAGCGCGGAAATGATCTTTTTCCTGAATTCCGCATTGCGTTCCAGATAACTGGCGAGGCGGTCAAGAACAACGGCGATATTACCGGAAGCCTCGCCGCTCTCAACCAGGTTTATCCACAAATCGGAAAACACGGAGGGATACTTTGCCATCGCTTCATGCAGGCTCAAGCCCGCTTCCATGTTCTTCTCGATGCTTTTCAAAACATGATAGAGCTTATGGCTGGTTACCTGTTGAGAGATAATATCCACGCTTTTAAGAATAGTTACCCCCGCCCCCAGCAATGTCGCCAGTTGACGGCAAAAAAGCACCAGGTCGTTACTATGAACACCATAGTGCTTTCTTTTAAACTCGGAAGTAACCAGATTTTCCGCTTTTCCGGATTCGGCTTCTTTTCCCTCGAGCGCGATACTGATAACAATAAAATCTTTGGCCTGCAAACGCCCTATCAGTTCTTCCTGGTTGGGAGACTCCTCTACCCCGGAAACTTTCCTGCCGTCCTTATCCCGTACGACATATACGAATTTTGGCATACAAACTCCTCTTGTTCTACAGGGTGCTGAAAAACCTTCTTAAGCAGTCTGATCAAAAAGCCTGCCTGCCGGCAGGCAGGTCCAAGATGCAAGGCGCGCGCGGAAGTGCCGGCGGACGCGAATGCTATTCCAATCCCAGAGAGATTGAAAGCGCTTCTTCCAGGGAAGTAACCCCGTTCTCGACTTTTTTTATCGCGTTGTCAGTTATCGTCTGCATTCCGTATTTTTTGGCAACTTCTTTTATTTTCTGGAATGAAGCCTTCTGGCTTATCAGTTCCCTTACGGCTTCGTTGATGATCAGCACTTCGGACACGCACAACCTGCCCCGGTATCCGATATGATTGCATTTAGGGCATCCTTTCGGTTTATAAATCAGATCTGCCTTGAGCTTTATATTCTTTAACTGCTCCGGCAGCGGTTCATAGGCTTCTTTACAGTCGGGACATAGTTTTCTCAACAGACGCTGGCCGACTATGCATAATAATGAGGGAGTCAGAAGATAAGGCTCAATGCCGATATCCATAAGACGATTGATAGCAGCGGGCGCATCGTTGGTATGCAGGGTGCTCAAAACTAAATGCCCGGTAAGAGCGGAACGCACGCATATTTCCGCTGTTTCCAGGTCGCGCACCTCTCCTACCAGCATGACATCCGGATCCTGCCGTAAAAAACTGCGCAAAGCCGAGGCAAAAGTAAGCCCGATCTCCGGTTTTACCTGGACCTGGTTCACCCCGTCAAGTTTATATTCAACAGGATCTTCGATAGTA
>JAQTZX010000131.1 GCA_028687525.1 Candidatus Omnitrophota bacterium | reverse complement strand
GCAAAACGCCCCTTCATCAAAGAAGTAACGCCTTCGCCTATCTTAACCGGCATGTTCGGCATGGCACGGATGACCCGTACCGCGCTGGTCAATTTCTTCTCGATATACGCGGTAGTAATACCGGCGGCGATCGAAATCACCAGCAGATTGTCTTTCTCGTGCTCCCGGACGCCGTCAAGTATCTGTCCGAGCACCGGATCAAAATCCTGGGGTTTCACGGCAATAATAACGGTATCCGCCCGGCGGATCAGATCGGAAATATCACGGGCGGGATCAACTTTAAATTCAGTACTGATAACCGACGCCAGGGCCGTGTCTTTTTCATAAATGATAAACTTCCCTATCCGGTGTTTCAATCCCTGTGACAGGATGGCCGACCCCATATTACCGCAACCGATAAGCCCTATTTTTTTATTGGTGCTTTTCATTTTTTTACCCGAATATCCCCCTGCCTATTCTCACCATGGTAGCGCCTTCCTCGACAGCCACCTCAAAATCGTCGCTCATGCCCATTGCCAAAATCCGCGGCGCATCCGGGCCTGCCTGCCGGCCGGCAGGAACCGCATTGACTTCATCAAGCAATTGTTTCAGTTTCCGGAAGTATAAACGGACTTTCTCCGGATTATCCGTAAACGGCGCAATAGTCATGAGACCTTTAAAGCGCACATTTCTCAACCGGGCAACTTCAAGAAACACGGGAATAATTTCATCCGGCCGTATCCCGGACTTTGTTTCCTCGAAAGAAGTATTAACCTGAATAAGAATATCCTGTATTTTACCGGCTTTAGCCGCTTCTTTATCGATCGCGGCGGCTAATTTCACGCTGTCGATCGAATGGATCAGGTCGAAGATCGAAACCGCCTGTTTTACCTTATTGGTCTGCAGATGCCCCACCAGGTGCCAGCGTACAGTTCGCGGCTCGTAATTCGCAGCCCGAAGAGAAAGAAACCGCTTCTTTTTCAACACGGCTTCCTGAACGCGGTTCTCACCGATATCGCAGATGCCCGCCTCCACGGCCTCCCGGACATCTTCAACAGACCGTTCTTTACCGACCGCGATTACGGTGACAGAACCGGGATCTTTCCCCATACGAAAACACGCCGAAGAAATACGGTCTCTTATCGCGCGCACATTATCCTGTATCATGGAACTCCACGGCTTTACAGCCTTGGTCCCCTGAAAACCCGCCGCCGCTTCGCGCCTGCCTCCCGGCAAGGCCGAGGGCCGGCGAGGTCCGCCTTCATTGGCACAGACAGCCATCCCGCCGTAACGCAGCATTCACGCATTCATCCCCCTTCGCCAAGGCTTCGGCGGATAGTCCTCCGAAGCTTTAGCGAAGGAGGACATCTTCGTGTTTACACACGGAGTTTTCTGCGCGAAGGCGGATAAAAATCCGGAATTAAGGTACTGCATATTATACAACAGAAAAAAACCGGGTCAATGAGAATATATTCATATCCTCATTATTGCCCGGTTACGGTCAACCTTAAAAATACTCCTGATACAATTCGTAGACTTTATTAATAACCTTTGAAATAGGATTCCGGCTTGAAGAAGCCGCCGGAAACTGGGGGATATGCTGCCGGATTACCCAACATATAATGCCAAGGGAAGTAAGATAAGTAAGATATTTATGACCGGAAAACGCTAAAGGATTATGATTCAGCAAAGGAACGATCTGTGGATGAGTAATACGGCCCAGACGCACCGGTATACCCATAGCCCCTTCAAACATCTCGATAAATCCATCTTGCAGCATCGTCCTTCCGGCGGCAAAAAGATTATTTATTTCATCGCCTGTAACATTTTTATAAACACTTTCCTTCATGCGGGAACATATCGCCTGCGCCTGCGCAGTTACCGTATCAATAACAACACCCTGCTTTATCGGCTTATACATATCACCTTCCTTAAGGAGTATCTCTTTGTCCCTCAGCGCCCCGCCGCCGTTCCCGATGGTCCCGTAGGACTTCCTGATTTCTTCCGCAAGCTCATAGGGAATCTTGAGCTCCTCCTGCAGGGATCCGGTGATATCCTCTCCGCCGGTAGAAATAATTTCAATGTGTTTCGGGATACCGTTCTTGAGAATCAATATTTCCGTTATATCCCCTCCCACATCACAAAGTACGTTCACCCCTTCCTTATTCTCCCTGCCGAGAATTATCTCCGCGGTAGCCAGCCCGCTGAAAACCAGGCCTTTCAAATCATAACCGGCGCGGTTTATCACATGGTAGAAACTTCTCACGGAAGCCGCCTTGCCGCAGATCATCGTCAAATCAACGCCTAAACGATGGCTGAATAACCCGAGGGGATTGACAACCTGTTTTTCCAGGTCAACCGAATATTCATTGGGCAAATAAGTCAGGATCTCCTCATCAAGATTGGCGCCTAAAATAAGCGCCTGTTCGTTAACATTCTGTATATCTATGCCGGTAACGACTTTTCCCCTCCGGTCCCACAGCGGGACAAGCGCGTGGCTGTGCCTGACGATAATATCCTGCCCGGATATATTTGCATATACTCCCTTGATATTGATGCCCGATTTGCTTTTGAGGCTCTCCAGGACCCTTTCCACACTCCGGATCAACTCTATTGATTCGACCACCGTCCCTTTGTCGAGAGCCTTCAAAGACTGCGATTCGAAAAAAAGGCTCACCGGAACATTCCTTCTAAGCTCTACGACCGCGGCGGCAATCTTGCTTTCCCCGATATCCAACGCACAGATGTAATTCTTAAACATACAATATCCTTTCCTCAGTTCTTCTGCCGCTGTTTGATAACCGGCTCTTTAAACCTTAAATCTATATATTGAATATTATACAGATCCTCACGGCACTGCTGCAACAATCCGGCGAGGGCTTTTACTTTATCCCGGATATCATCAAAGGTAACCTTCACTTCAAGACCTTCAGGAATGGCGCGAAGTTCCTTATTCCGCGCTTCCCGGAGAATATCCGCGCTTTTAAAAGGGATGAAAAATTCGGCTTGTCCTTTCTGGTTCATATCGATACGCTGGATAGGATACGCGCCGAGGAACGTTTTCGCTTCTTTAATGAGAGTCAGAACATAATACAAATCCTGTATAGTATTCTTCCGGAAACCTTTCGGCGTCGCGATCTTTTTTTCAAGCCCAACAATAAGAGGGACGTTCAAAACCATATTCTGTGCCGGAACGGCATAAACGACATTTTCTTCATCAATG
The DNA here is from genome assembly GCA_028687525.1 of Candidatus Omnitrophota bacterium. GTDB lineage: Bacteria > Omnitrophota > Gorgyraeia > Gygaellales > Profunditerraquicolaceae > JAQTZX01. The sequence goes on along the minus strand of JAQTZX010000131.1, from coordinate 1,304 downwards.
AATAAACGCCTGTTCGCATCAACACAAACCAGGGGCCTGCGCTTGACACAATCCGCGAAAAGCATATTCGGCATAACCCTCATTAAACGGATTTTCTTATAATACGGATACGCCAGCAACACACGCCGGGATTCCCGTTCCAGATCCAGGGTAAAAATATTGCGCCCTTTAAGATAGGAAAAATCCAGCACCCGCCCTTCCCTTGCCACTATATTTTTAATCTTGAAATTATCCATCCCCTTCATCCCGATAGTAAGAAGGATAAACAGACAGACCGTTATCACACCGGTAACTGCAATAATCACAAGAGCACGCGATATCCGGATCATGCCTATTCTCTCTTTTTTACTGAGCCATCAATAAATAATGAGTACATTGGCCGGCCGCTTTTGGGCTGCGACTGCGTCACTCGTCCTTGGCGTAGTGCAAGACTACGCCGGCGTCCTCGTTCCTTGTCTCGCTCCAAAATCGGCTCAGCCAATGTGCCCATTATTTATTGATGGCTCAGTATCGGGAATTGATATTACACTACATTGCCCTGGCCGGACACATTTTCCTGACAGCCATCCCCAATAACCGGAGACATAATAAACTGAAATCTATACCTGCCGCTCCGGCGGCTTTGGGCAAAAGGCTGGTTTCCGTTAATCCGGGGATGGTATTCACTTCCAAAACATACGGCCGGCCGTCTCCGGAGATAATCAAATCAACCCGCGAACAGCCGAAACAACCAAGGGCGGTATGCGCGGCAACCGCGGCATCCTGGCATATTTTTGCAAGCGGCGCCTCGATCTGCGCGGGCACGATATAATCGGTAAACCCTTTCTGGTATTTGGCCTCGAAATCGAAAAATCTCTTTTTGGGAATTATCTCAATGACCGGCAGCGGATAATCGTCCAATATCCCCACCGTTACTTCCCGGCCCGCGATATACTCCTCGACGAGCACGCGTTCATCAAACCGGAAAGCCTCTTCCAAAGCCTTACGCAAACCATCCTGCCGGTCAACAATGGACAATCCGATGCTGGATCCCTGTGCAGCCGGTTTCACAACTACCGGAAATTCCGCGCTTTGATAAACATCCGGTTCATCCGTCGACTGCGCCCCCCTATTAAGCAGACGGGACCGCGGTACATGCAAACCGGCTTTTTCAAAGGCAAAGCGGGAGGCAACCTTATCCATGGCCAACCTGCTTGACGCCGCGTCGGAGCCGGTATAAGCAATGCCCATCTCATCAAGCAAAGTTTGTATGCCCCCGTCCTCGCCGAATCTCCCGTGCAAGGCTATAAAAGCACAATCGATAC